>CAYTXA010000048.1:311-12512 GCA_964440865.1 uncultured Muribaculaceae bacterium
CGTCAAGTCTATTTTCTTCAGGTCGGATTTTGTAGTCGCTCCATCCAGAAATGCCGGCAGCCAGCCACTTGCCCTTGAGCATACGGCATCTGTCCCGAGGTCCGGAAGCTCCAGTTCCGGATGCCACTGAGAGCATAGGGCGACCCTTCTCTGCAGATTCACTACCCCTGGATCCGAGAAATCCAGCAGCTGAATGCCGTTCTTAGCTACGGCGTTGCAGATAGCCTCCACGATATGGTCTTTCACTTCCCCCTTGTGGGGCAGTGGCTTTGCGCTGACGACAAGACTGCCGGCCCTTCGCTGCAGTTCAGCCACTGCCCTGTCGTTCCGCTCGTCCCATGCGATGCATTCAACTTCCTCCGTATCAATGTCTTCCGGATCGACGGGAGCCGCGAGGAATATTCTTCCCATAGCATCCGCATTCATCGATGCGACTGCAATCCATGGATCCATTGCCATGGGATCACCAGGCTGAAGAGTTCCCGTGGAACCCGACGAGAGTGCAAATTTCCCGCCTCCTATGTTTTTGCCGATACGTTCCGGATAGGCCTCTGCGACTAGAGCTCCGATTTCCTGCGGGGCGGGATCGCGGTCGGCCCGGCAATGGACATTGGCAATGCGCCTGTATTCCTCGGCACTTCTGTCGATTCTCCCCCATTCTCCTGATTTGCGGCTGCGACGCCCTGCCCTGAGAGCTGAAATCCTTGCTCCAAGGTCTGCGTCATTGTTCCCCGCCATGGGATCTTTTTCCTCGAGCAGGGCCGCTATGTCGCAGGCAAGCGCCCGGGAATCCTCGTCAGGAGCCAGAGAAAGCATCTGCGCGATCCTCGGGTGACACGGGATTCTCTGAAGATCAGATCCGTGCCTTGTGATTCTGCCGTCCCTGTCGACGGCTCCAAGCCTTGTCAACAGGGAGCGCGCATGGGCAATATGTCCGGTAGGCGGAGGTGTCAGCCATGGGAGTGACTCTGGATCAGCTTCGCCCCATGCTGCAATGTCCAGGTACATGGGAGCGAGATCGGCTTCCAGGATTTCCGGAGTCCGCATCCCGGCCATGCGGCTTTCCGTTCCCTTGTCCCACAGCCTGTAGCATATGCCGCTCTGGGTTCTGCCTGCGCGGCCAGTCCTCTGCCGGGCCATGTCCTTGCTGATACGGACCGTCTCGAGATGGCTCAGCGAGCATGACCGGTCGAAGACCATACGCCTGCACAGTCCGGAATCGACGACTACCCTGACGCCTTCAATGGTCAGTGAAGTCTCGGCGATCGGGGTTGCCAGAACCACCTTGCGCTCTCCCTCTCTGCTCGGTGCTAAGGCATGGTCCTGCTCCGCCGGAGAAAGGTTCCCGTAGAGCGGGCATACTTCCGCAATGGAGTTCCCTTCGAGGAGTGCGGATGCCTGACGGATCTCCGCCTCGCCGGGAAGAAAGGCAAGTATGTCTCCCTGTTCCTCGCGAAGGGCTTTCCTGACAATGTGGGCGACCGATTCGGCGGTGGTGCCTTCGGGGTTGCAGTAGCGGATGTCCACGGGGAACATCTTGCCCTTCCCTACGACAAGGGACGCTTTCAGGGCGCTGCAGATGGGCCCGGCGTCAAGAGTTGCCGAGAGGACGGCAATCCATAGATCTTGGCGCAGGATCTTCCTGGTGCTGCGGCAGAGGGCGAATGCGAGGTCTGACTGGAGGCTGCGCTCATGGAATTCGTCGAACAGTACGGCGGAGACTCCTTCAAGCGTCGGATCGTCTACCAGCATACGAGTCAGTATGCCTTCGGTCAGGACTTCTATCCTTGTAGCCCTGGAGACCCTGCTTTCGAAGCGGACCCTGTAGCCGACTGTCTCTCCCACGCTTTCCCCGAGCAGAGCAGCCATGCGTGCGGCGATCTGTCTCGCGGCGACCCTGCGCGGCTCTAGCATGAGCACTTTCCCGCCGTCCCGGATGGCTGAAAGCACCGTGAGAGGGAGTACCGTGGACTTTCCGGCTCCCGGTTCCGCGGTTACTACGACGGAGCCGCTGCGGGCGAGGGCTTCGTTGACCTCGTCCGCGATTTCCCAGATGGGCAGACTCTTCGAGAATGCGGGGCTATATTTCAATTCCCATTATGTAGTCGTTCATGTAGTAGCCGTTACCGATCGGGAAATCGCCCTCGCGGACTTTCTTCATGCCGATGTGCTCGTAGAAGCCCAGCGCCTTGTTGTGGCGGTTGACGTTCAGCTCGACGTGGCATGGGCCGGGATGCTCAGCCTTGATTGCGCCGAAAGCTGCATCGAAGAGCTTGCGCCCGATGTGATGTCCCTGGATAGAGGGCAGGACATAGACTTTCTGCAGGTGGTAAAGGTCTTCCTCCTGCGGCTGGTAGGAGATGTATCCGACAGGAACGGCGCCCAGGTAGCCGAGAATGTAGCGGTGTCCCTCTTCCTCCATCTGCTTCCTGAGGTTCGCAGGCGAATACATCCAGTCCATCATGTAATCGTTCTGGGCGGGACTCAGGATTTGGCTGTACGTCTGGGGGAAGATGTTCCACGCCAGGTTGTGGATAAGCGGGATGTCCTCTTCCGTGGCAGGACGGGTCTTCCATTCGCCTTCCGCAATTAGCTGATAGGCAATCCTCTCGGCTCCGGATGCGAGGTAGATGATGCCACACTCGCGGAACCCGTGGGCGAGGATGCAGTGGCGCATTATCTTGTTGTCCCGGTGGGTGTCGATGCGGATGTTGCCGCACCTTGAGGTAGCGATCGCCATCATGGCTTCGAACACGCCTTTGGCATCCTTCCTCGAAGCCAGCCTGTGGACAAGGGCATTTGGTTTCTCGTCGTCAAGCCATGCGCCGCCGTAGATCTTTGCATATGTCGGCTCCTTGCCCTCGATGTATGCGAAATAGGCGACGGGCATACCGTCTTTTTCATCGCACAGCACAAAGCCCCTTCCGAGCCTGATGTCTTCCTCGACAGTATTCCTGTCCGGATATCCGTCGGTCCACTGGTCCATGTTTCCGTCGGAACGCATGATGCCGCGCGCCTCGGAGATTATGTCCATGACCTGCGGGATGTCCGCTGTGCCAGCAAGTCTAGGTCTCATTATGCCTTGAGGATATATTCCTCTCCTGCCTTTTCGTTTACTGCCTTCTGGAGGTCGGTGAGCGGGAGCTCGTTGCCGGAGAATTCGACCTCGGCCTTTTTCGTCTTGATGGAGACTTTGGCGGAAACGCCGTCGATGCTGTTGAGTGCTTTCTCTACTCTCATGGCACAATGCTCGCACATCATGCCTTCCACGTTGTATGTCTTTTTCATGATATTTTTGTTTGTTGGTTCAATGTTCCTTTTGTTGATGTCTATGCGCTTTCCCTTGAGCCTCAGGCTGTTGGTCACGACGCTGACCGAAGAGAACGCCATAGCGGCGCCTCCGATCATGGGGTTCAGGAGGAAATGGCATACGGGATAGAGCACGCCCGCGGCAATCGGAATTCCGATTGTGTTGTAGATCAGTGCCCAGAACAGGTTCTCCCGTATTGTCCTGACCGTCATCCTGGAAAGCCGGATCAGGGAAGCGATTTTCCGAAGATCCTGGGAAAGTATCGTAACCATCGATGAATCAATAGCTATATCGCTTCCTCCTCCGATTGCAATGCTGAGGTCTGCCTGGGCAAGCGCGGCGGAATCGTTTATCCCGTCCCCGACCATGGCGACCTTGTGGCCGCTGGCCTGAAGTTCCTTAATGAATTCGTTCTTTCCGGACGGGAGGACATGAGCCTTGAAATGCGGAATACCCGTATCGTACGCTATCCTGGCGGCGGACTGTTCATTGTCTCCTGTCAGCATCCATATGTCGATACCTTCTTCCTTCAGCGATGCTATCGCCTCCTTCGAAGTCTCGCGGACCTTGTCGGCAATCGCAAACACCGCGAGGGCGCGGGCTGAATCCGCGAACCAGACGACGGTCTTCGCGGAGGATGCGTATTCATGCTCCTTGAGAAGCATCTCTTCGGGGCATGCTATCCCGTTCTCCTCGAGGAGAGCCCTGTTCCCTGCGAAGTATGTCCTGCCGCCTGCCGAGCCCTTGACTCCCCTTCCGGTAAGATTCTCGAATCCACTGACTGGCAGCTCCTTGCAGGAGGAAAGGCTCTTTGCGACTGCCTCTGCCAGAGGATGCTGGGAGAGGCTTTCAAGGCTGAAGAGCGCATCCTTCAGCGAATCGTCGCCATCCTGCCAGAAGACATCAGTCACTTCGGGGTGTCCCTCCGTAATGGTTCCGGTCTTGTCCAGTACGATAGTGTCTATCTTGCAGGCGTTTTCGAGACTTGTGGCGTCTTTTATCAGTATTCCGTTCTCCGCTCCCTTTCCGATTCCCACGGTGATCGCAGTCGGGGTCGCAAGCCCGAGCGCACATGGACAGGCAATGATCAGGACCGTGACCATTGCCAGAAGTCCGAACGTGAAACCGTTGGCGGGAGCAAAGATTATCCAGCAGATGAACGAGATGAGGGCAATTGCCATTACTGCAGGCACGAATACCGAGGCTATCTTGTCCACTAGATTCTGGACGGGGGCCTTGCTGCCCTGAGCGTCCTGCACCGTGCGGATGATCTGGGCGAGTAGGGTGTCGCTTCCGCTCTTCTCCACCTTCGCCTCAAGCGCTCCCCCGCCGTTCATTGTTCCAGCGTAAATCTTTGATCCGGAGGCTTTTGCGGCAGGGACCGGCTCTCCGGTCAGCATGCTTTCGTCGACATAGGACTCGCCGGAAGTGACAGTGCTGTCCAGCGGAATTCTCTCACCGGGAGCTATCGCTATCATGTCGCCGGGAACTGCCTGGCTGATTGGAATCTTTTTTCTTCCGTCCTTTGTCAGGAGCGTCAAGGTTTTGGGCTGCAGGCCCATGAGGCCCCGAATGGCATCGGTTGTCCTGTGCTTTGCCCTTGCCTCCAGCGTCCTGCCGAGCAGGATGAAGCTGACGATTCCGGCAGAAGCGTCGAAGTAGAGGTGCGGCGTGATGCCACGGCTGAGCCAGAACTGCGGGAAAAGCAGGTTGAACGTGCTGAAAACGTAGGCGATGCCTGTCGAAGTGGCGACAAGCGTGTCCATGTTTGCGGACACGTGGCGCAGCTGCTTCCATGCGTTGGCGAAGAATACCCTTCCGAAGCCGAAGAGGATGACAGTCGCGAGAGCCCAGCAGATCCATGTCCAGGGAGCATGGCCCAGTGTCATGGAGAGGACCATGAGCGGAATAGCCATGCAGAACGAGGCTATCGTATTGCGTTTCAGTCGTTTGTAGTTTTCTTCCTGGGCTGCTTCGCCGGTTGCTGCAAGGTCTTTGTGCTCGTCTACCACGAGGTCGTAGCCGCTGTCGACCACGGCAGCCTTGAGTTCCTCAGGTGTAACGACCGACGGGTCGAAAACCACCTGAGCCGTGTTTGCTGCCAGATTGACTGAGCATTCGCTGACGCCTTTCTGCTTGCTGAGTACTTTCCCGACCCTTGCGGAGCAGGAGGCGCAGCTCATGCCCAGCACGGGATATGTCCTCCTTATGGTCATAGACCAATCTCCATCAGCTTCCCGATCGCTTCGCGAAGGCCTCGGATCGAGTCTACTATTGCTGCCGGATGGCATGCTTCGAGCTCTTCCCTCCTGCGGTATCCCCAGCTGACGGCGATCGCCGGAAGGCCTGCGTTGAAAGCTGTCTGCATGTCTGTTACGGAGTCGCCCACATACACAGCCTCGTCCGCCTTGGCGGCTTCCATGGCCTCGTATACGATCTTGGGGTCCGGTTTCAGGGGCTTTCCCTCCCTGTCGCCAAGGATCGCCGCAAACCTAATGTCCGGGAACATTTTCCCGAGCAGCTTCTCTGTTCCTGCCTGGAACTTGTTGGAAGCCACGGCTATGGATATGCCCTTGTCCTGCAGGTCCCGAAGGACTTCGGGAATGCCTTCGTATGGCTTTGTCAGGACATCTATGTGGCTGGAGTAGTATTGCTTGAAATCTGCGAGGCAGTTGTCCACCAGAGCCTCGTCTTCCTTTGCGCCGGATGGCATTGCACGCTGGACCAGCTTGCGGACTCCGTTGCCGACCATGGTCATGTAGTCGAGTGATGTATGTTCGGGGAATCCCTTGTCTGACATTGCGTGGTTCACCGCTTCGGCAAGGTCATCCAGAGTGTTCAGCAATGTGCCGTCCAGATCGAAAATTACAAGCTTGTTCATTGTCTTCTGCGTTTCTTTTTTCCGATACAAAGATAGCATATTGCAAAAAACCGACCGCATGGCTGCAGCCGGCAAAATGTCATATCTTGTGGTGATTAACGATGCAATTCCATGTCCTTCTCGCTCGGACGTGTCTTGCTTCCTCCGCTCCATTTCCCGTAGACCTCGCTGACGTTTCCTGCCGTCAGGAAGTGGTCTATCCTGTTCTTCTTCAGGTATGCCAGGAGAGTCGCGTACTCGTCCACGGTCAGCAGCGTCTGGATCTCCATTCTGTCGGCCTCATTGTATCCGCCCTTGATCGGGTATAGGCTGCAGCCGCGGTAGAGGTCCTCGATTATGTATTTCCGTATCTTCTCGTAGTCGTCCGATATGATGCATACGCGTTTCTTCCTGTTCAGGCTGGCGGTGTAGTAGTCGACGACAAGCCCGTTGATCCACGTTCCGATCAGTCCGAGCATGACCATCCGGAACGGGTTGATGGCGAATGCGGTACAGCAGATTATCCCGCCTCCTATGGTCACGGACGTTCCGATGTCGAAGTGCAGATATTTGTTCACTATCTTGGCGATGATGTCGAGCCCTCCGGTGGAGGCGTTTATGTTGAAGAGGATTGCCTGGGAGATGCTGAGCATGAGTACGAAGCAGACGAGGTCGAGCCATGGGTCGCCCATCACGGATGACATGCCGGAGTCGAGGAGCTTCTCATAAGGGAGAATCTTTTCCCATAGTTTCATGAGCGGGCCGAGTATCATTGCGGTGTAGACCGTCTTCGCGCCGAATTCGCTGCCGATCAGCAGCCATGCCATCACCAGCAGTATGGCGTTTATGACAGTGACCATTGCGGCCACTTCGAAGTTTATCCCGACATTCTCCAGGATGGTCGATATGACGATGGCAAGACCTGAGATGCTTCCGATGATCAGTTTGCTCGGGACCAGGAAATAGTAGACGGCGGCAGCGCCGAACATCATTCCCAGTGTCATGATAATCAGTTCTTTCCAGAATTTCCAGGTTTTGAGTGAAAGTGCTGCTGCTCCCAGCATTCCGCGGATGTCCATGTGGTTATTGGTTTATATATCGGTGTAAATATAGCATTTTTCAACGAAATTTCGTTTTATTCTTCGAAAATTTCATATAAATCGAAAGATTTGGTTAAATTTGTGGAGCCACATAATCATCTGTATGAAAAGACTTGTCCTGACTCTTGCATGCATCATCTTCCCGTTGGCCGCTTTCGCTGCCGATGGGTTCAACTTTATCGACTCCCTCTATTTTGACACACGCGCTTCTTTCCGCCAGCATCTGAATGACGGAGACTACAATGGGCAGTTCATGGCAGACCACTTCAACATCCAGGGGTGGGGCCATGTGTCGGAGAACCTGACCTACAGGTTCCGCCAGAGGCTGAACAAGAAGATGTATGACGAGAATAATATGCTGAATTCCCTCGACTGGCTCTGCCTTAACTGGGAGATCGACCCGAAATGGACTCTTACTGTGGGAAAGACTCCCCTGAAGCTTGGCGAGTATGAGTTCGACGCGGTCCCGATTGACGTCTATTTCTACGGCATATTCTGCAGCAGAATCTTTCAGGGGTTCACTCTTGGCGTGACCGGGGACTATCAGTTCAGTCCCGGCCAGCACCTGTCCCTGCAGGTATGCAATTCTCCTCTGTCACTGGGGAACACGAATTCCTATGCGTACAACTTTGCATGGTTCGGGCACATAAACAAATGGTGGAATACTCTCTGGAGCTGCAACCTAGTGCAGGATGCCGACCAGAGGATGATAAACTATCTCGCTTTGGGAAACCATTTTGTGTTCGGCGGTCTGGCGATTGACCTTGACCTCATGAACAGGGCGGCTTCCGGCCAGAAGAATTTCGTTTCCGACTATTCTGTCATCTCGAAGGTCATCTGGAGTGTCGGGAAGTGGAACCTGTGCGCGAAGGGCGGGTATGAACGGAACAGCTCGGACAATGTGGACAAGAACGGAAAGGCTTATGATGTCGTGATCGATCCGGGGACCGATTTTGCCTATGGCGGATGTGGTGTGGAGTATTTCCCGCTCGACAGGAAGACCCTGAGGCTTCATGCTGTCTATTTCCGTGACAACATGACGAAGACCGACAGCTTCGACATCGGTATCACCTACCGTTTCGACGTGATCAAGCACTAGTATTTCTTCTGCGACTTTGCTTCTGATCGTTGTGCCTGCCCGAGAGTGGCAGGTGCAAAAAAGAAGACCTCAAGGCCAACAGGCTTTGAGGTCTTCTTTATTTATGTAGAAATTATTTCGAGAGCTTTGCGAGGGGGCGGCCCATCTGGATGTGGCTGTATCCGCCCTTCCCGTCTTCCTCCGCCACGAGGTCCAGCTTTACGCCTTTCTGGAAGATCATAACGAAGTCGGACCCTCCGAACAGGAAGTAGCCGAGCTCCTGGCCCTTGGCGACCTTGTCCCCTACCTTGAGACCTTCCGAGAAGTTGACAGAGCAGATCTGGGACATGCCGATGGGCATGAGAGCAACGAGTCCGAATTCCTCGGTGTCGAGGATGACGCACGCCCTTGTCTCGATGGTCTCCCAGCCGGGATTGTTGCAGTCGAGCCAGTAACGGCCAAGTTTCTTGTCATACTTGTAGACTCCGCCGCCTGCGTCTGCCGCGGGAATGATCCTCATCTCCTTCACGGTGCCGGCGAGTGGGAAGTGGTAGCGATGGTAGTCGTTCACGTCGAGGAACACATGGGTCAGGGTTCCGCCTGCGAACACGTTGTTGTACTTGCTGCCAGGCCCCACGAGGTCAGGGACGGAATCGAAGTAGCGGCTCTTGAGCAGTACTTTCTGGAGGATGTTGCCCTCCTGGTCGATATCCCATTTGCCCTGGGGAAATCCGTCGGCGGGAGAGGTCAGCACAGAGTTGTCGGATGCCGAAGCAATCGGGCGCACGGAGGCGCTGCGAAGCTTGCGGGCGAAGAAGTCGTTGAATGACTTCCAGTTGGAGGAATCCTCATACCAGTCCTTTGTCACGCCGAACACCGGATCTTCGTAGAAATCCTTGGCATATTCGTCGTTCCAGGACTCTTTCCTGGAAAGGAATTCGCCCCACTTCTTGCAGTAGGACACAATCCAGGAGCGGAGCGGCTCATGGTACTGGAGGGAGTTGAAGTAGTAGCCCTTGCCTTCGAGTTCGGGAAGCGGCTGGTCCAGGAGAAAGTAGAAATAATCCACACCCTGATCCATGCGGTCGTAGAGAGAAGCGCCTGTCGGTAACTTGAGGATGAACCTCGGAAGCGTGGTCTGAGACCATTCTACGAAATCGTAGAACTCTTCTAGACTTTGGGCAGGATTGGTGTTCCTGTCCGGATTGATCTCCTTTGCTTTTGCAATGGACTCCTCGAGCATCTTCTTGAGCTCGGAGCTGGACTCGACCATATTGACGAGTTCCAAGGTCGTGGATGTGTAATTTTTCACCGTGCTGGACTAGTTAAAGCATTTGCGTATCTATATTGTTTATTTTTGAGCGTGCAAATATATAATAAAATCGAATGTTTGATGCAGTGCAGGGCAAAAAAATTGCAAGATTTTTCCATTGGAATTTTTTAGTAAATTTGCAAGATACAATATATGGAAAAAATTCAGTGTATTAGAATATGAACCTAAGAATTGTTGTGCTTGCCAAGCAAGTACCAGACACCAGAAATGTAGGCAAGGATGCCATGACGCCCGAAGGGACTGTCAACCGTGCTGCTCTGCCCGCAGTCTTCAATCCGGACGACATGCTCGCCCTCGAGCAGGCTCTCCGCATAAAGGACCAGAATCCCGGCACGACGGTTGGCGTACTGACCATGGGTCCTCCCCGTGCGGGAGAAATCATCCGCCAGAGCCTCTACCGTGGGGCCGACACTGGCTGGCTCCTGACAGACAGGCTTTTCGCCGGTGCTGACACCCTCGCAACATCATATGCGCTTGCAACAGCGATCCGCAAGATCGGACAGGTTGACCTCGTGATCGGAGGCCGCCAGGCAATAGACGGAGATACCGCCCAGGTGGGTCCCCAGGTAGCGCAGAAACTTGGTCTCAGCCAGGTAACCTACGCCGAGGAGATCCTGAAGGTGGAAGACGGCAAGATGACCATACGCCGCAGGATCGACGGGGGCGCGGAGATCGTCGAGGCTCCTCTCCCCTGCCTTGTGACTGTCAACGGGACTGCATCTGCTTGCCGTCCCTGCAATGCGAAGCTCGTGATGAAGTACAAGAGGGCGACCTGTCCCATCGAACGCAAGGAAGGCGACCCATATAATTATCTGTATGATGTCCGCCCGTGGCTCAACCTCAACCAGTGGACAGTTGCCGACATCGACGGAGATCCCGCACAGTGCGGACTGAGCGGTTCGCCGACCAAGGTCAAGGCTGTGCAGAACATTTCCTTCCAGGCGAAGGAAAGCAAAAGGCTTTCTGCCGCCGACGGCGACGTCGAGTGGCTTGTCAAGGAACTTCTCGACGAGAAGATAATCGGATAAAGGAGGACACCGCAATGAACAATGTATTCGTATACTGCGAAATAGAAGGCACCAAGGTAGCCGAGGTGTCCCAGGAACTTCTGACCAAGGGCCGCAAGCTCGCCGACAGGCTCGGCGTGAAGCTCTGCGCCGTCGTGATCGGAACCGGAATCAAGGGCCAGGTGGAGAGCCAGATTCTCCCCTATGGCGTGGACAAGCTCTTCGTCTTCGACGCCCCGGGCCTTTTCCCATACACTTCTGCCCCGCATACCGACATTCTCGTCGGCCTTTTCGGGGATGAGAAGCCCCAGGTTGCCCTGATGGGTGCGACCGTGATCGGCCGAGACCTCGGCCCGAGGGTATCCAGCTCCCTGACCAGCGGCCTTACCGCCGACTGCACCCAGCTGGAGATTGGAGACTATGAGGACAAGAAAACCGGGAAATCCTACCAGAATCTTCTCTACCAGATCCGTCCGGCATTCGGCGACAACATTGTCGCCACCATCGTCAATCCCGAGCACAGACCCCAGATGGCTACCGTGCGCAGCGGCGTGATGAAAAGGGAGCTCCTGGACGAGAACTATAAGGGTGAGGTTGTCTACGCCGATGCCGAAAAGTATCTTGCCGCAGATCCGCTCGCAAGGGCTGTGAAAGTGATCGACCGCCATGTGGAAGCAGCAAAGAACAACCTCAAGAATGCCCCCATCGTCGTAGCCGGAGGTTACGGAATGGGCAGCAAGGAAGGCTTCGACATGCTCTTCGAGCTTGCCAGGGAACTTCACGGCGAGGTCGGCGCAAGCCGTGCAGCCGTAGATGCCGGATTCGTGAGCGGCGACCGTCAGGTCGGACAGACCGGAGTGACCGTGCGCCCGAAGGTCTACATCGCCTGCGGCATCTCCGGCCAGATTCAGCACATCGCCGGCATGAAGGACAGCGACATCATCATCTCCGTCAACTCTGATCCCGACGCCCCGATCAACCAGATCGCAGACTACGTGATCACAGGAACCGTGGAGGAGGTCGTACCGAAACTTATCAAGTATTACAAGCAGAACAGCAAATAATCATGGCAAACTACTATACCGCCAATCCCGAAATCGAATTCCAGCTCGGCAATCCTCTGATGAAGAGGATAGTGGAGCTTCGTGAGCGCGGATTCGCCGACAAGGACAAATATGCAGACGCTCCCGTGGACTACGAGGACGCCATAGAGAACTACAAGCAGATGCTTGGCATTGTCGGGGATCTTTCCGCCAACGTGATCGAGCCCAATTCCGAGTCAGTGGACCAGGAAGGCCCGCACCTCAAGGACGGGCGCATGATCTATGCATCGAAGACCGTCGAGAATCTCGATGCCATGACCAAGGCTGGTCTCTGGGGCATCAGCATGCCGCGTCGCTACGGTGGACTGAACATCCCGATCACCGTCTACTCCATGGCTTCGGAGATGGTTTCCGAGGCTGATGCGTCATTCCAGAACGTATGGAGCCTGCAGGACTGCATCTCGACTCTC
>CAYTXA010000049.1:0-12324 GCA_964440865.1 uncultured Muribaculaceae bacterium
CGGAGCGGAGCTACGAAGCAGCGGAGCGGAGGTCCGCCGTTGGCTGCACCAGACCGGCGTCAGCCGGACTGCGAGGGCTGACGGGGCAGCATAGGCGCTTTGCCGCCTGGGAGCAGACCGGGGCAGAGGCGGCCGGGACAGAACGAAAAAAGGCCACTCCCCAAGGAGCGGCCCATAGTGCAGTGCGGAAAACCTCTAGCTGATGAAGAGGAGTTCGCGGTATTTCGGGAGCGGCCAGGTCTGGTTGTCGCAGAGCTCCTCGAGCTTGTCGATCGGGAATCGCAGATCGCTCAGATCCTCGGCAATCTCGTGATATGCCACGGCCCTCTTGTAGTTGTCCGAAATGGCATTCGCTGCCTTGCGGGCATCCTTCATTCCGCGGGTCTTGACCTTGATCTCGTCCACATAGTTCGTGATCTTGTCCACAAGCGCAATCTCCGCCTGGCAATGGCTGAGATCTCCGTAGACCTCCTTGCAGAGCGCAATGTTCTTGAGCAGACGCTGCTTGTACTCCAGCACGGTCGGCACAACATGGTTTATGGCCATGCGGACAAGCACACGGGACTCGATCTGGACCTTCTTCGAATAGATGTCCCACTTGACCTCATTGCGGGCCTCAAGCTCCTTCTCCGTATAGACGCCCGTGCGGACAAACATAGCCTTCGAATCCGGGTCGGTGAAATGCTTGATCATCTCCGGCACGCTGGTCTCGGTATCCAGTCCACGCCTCTTGGCCTCCTTCAGCCACTCGTCGCTGTAGCCGTTTCCGTCGAAGCAGACCACGTCGAGGATGGAAGCGATTATAGGCTTCAGGGTATCCATGACAGCCACGGCAAGCGGTTTCTTCTTCTCGAGCTCCTTGTCGAGAGCAGCCTTGAACTCCAGGAGCTGGTCAGCCACGATCGTATCGAGCGTAGTCATAGGCCCGGCGCAGTTTGCGGAAGAACCCACAGCCCTGAATTCGAAGCGGTTGCCAGTGAAAGCGAAAGGCGAAGTACGGTTGCGGTCGGTATTGTCCACGAAAATGTCCGGAATCTCGACGAGGCCGACATTCTTGTCCTTCTTCCCGGCAATCTCGATCGGGGTGCCGGACGGAACCTCGAGCAGCTTGTGGAGCACATCGGTCATCGTCTTGCCGAGGAACGCGGAAATGATTGCGGGCGGAGCCTCATTGGCACCGAGGCGATGCGCATTGGTGGCGGAAGCGATGCTGGCCTTGAGAAGGCCATTGTGCTTCTGGACAGCTGCGAGCGTATTGACGAAGAACGTCACGAACTGCAGGTTGCCCATGGGATCCTTTCCAGGCGCATAGAGAAGAGTGCCGGTATTGGTGCTGAGCGACCAGTTGCAATGCTTTCCGGATCCATTGACGCCGTCGAAGGGTTTCTCATGGAGAATGCAGACGAATCCATGCTTGCGCGCGATCCTCTGCATCAGGTTCATTACCAGCTGGTTCTGGTCATTCGAAAGATTTGCCTCGCCGAAGATCGGAGCCAGCTCGAACTGGTTCGGGGCAACCTCGTTGTGGCGGGTCTTGAGCGGAATCCCGAGACGATGTCCCTCGATCTCCAGTTCCCTCATGAACGAAGCGACCCTTTCCGGGATTGCTCCGAAATAATGGTCATCGAGCTGCTGGCTCTTGCTGGAGGCATGGCCCATCAGAGTGCGGCCGGTCAGCATGAGGTCGGGACGGGCAGAATAGAGAGCCTCGTCTACGAGGAAATATTCCTGCTCCCAGCCGAGGTTCGTGAAGACCTTCTTGACCTTCGGGTCGAAGAGCTTGCAGATCGGAACAGCAGCGTCGGAAACAGCCTTGAGGGCACGCTTGAAAGGCGTCTTGTAGTCCAGGGCCTCTCCGGTATAGGATATGAAAACAGTCGGGATGCAGAGCGTGTCATCCTCGATGAATACAGGAGAAGTCGGATCCCAGGCAGTGTAGCCGCGGGCCTCGAAGGTGGCGCGGATACCGCCGCTGGGGAAAGACGATGCGTCCGGCTCCTGCTGGACGAGCTCCTTTCCCGTAAACTGCTCGATCACTCCGCCTTTTCCGTCGTAATCGATAAGAGAATCATGCTTCTCAGCCGTACCGCCGGTCAGGGGCTGGAACCAGTGGGTGATGTGAGTCACGCCATGTTCCATGGCCCATGTCTTCATGCCAAGGGCCACTCCTTCGGCTGTCTTGCGGTCGAGAGTCTTGCCTCCGTCGATACATTCTTCAAGCTTCTCGAGAGTTGCCGCATCGAGATACTTGCGCATCTTCGGGCGGTCAAAGATCAGCTCCCCGTAGTAGTCGGAGGTCTTGCCGGGTGCCTTTACGGGCACTGCCTTCTTCTCGAAGGACTCCTTAACGAGGTCGAAACGATTGATACTCATAACTTAACCTTTTTTTAAAAATATAGGGGACAAGCCAAAGACCTGTCCCCACGGAATTTCAAAACCTATCGTGCATTGACTCTGCAACAATAAAAGTAGCAATTAAAAATTTTAGCACAAGAGATTTTTTTCGAAAAATTGTTTTAGGGTTACCACGAGCCGGTGTTGCCCCGCTTCAGCTTCTCGACATAGCGGTCAATCCTCTGTAACTCAGTAGGTATCTTGATGCTCTGGGGACAATGCGGCAGGCACTGTCCGCAGCCGATGCAATGGTTCGCCTGACGCACGGTCGGTATGGCCTTGTTATAAGTTGTAAGGTACTCCCTGCGCAGCTTCCGGAAATTCTCCTGCGAAACGTCCTGGACTATGGACCCTTCGTTCACCATGCTGTTGTAGTGGGCGAAGATGCCGGGGATGTCGATTCCGTAGGGGCATGGCATGCAGTACTTGCAGTTCGTGCAGTTGACGGTCGGGTACTCCTTGATCAGGACAGCCATCTTCTCCATGAACTCCAGCTCCTCCTCGCTCATCGGCTTGAAATCCGTGAACGTTCCGACATTGTCCACGAGATGCTCCATGTAGGTCATGCCGCTCAGCGTGGAGAGAATCCTCGGGTAGGAGCCGACGAAACGGAATGCCCATGAAGCCAGGGAAGCGTCCGGATTGCGCTGCTTCAGCTGCTCGGCGATGTTCTCCGGCGGATTGGACAGGCGGCCTCCCAGGAGCGGCTCCATGACCGTGATGGGGATTCCCAGCGCATCGAGCTGGTCATAGAGCTCTTCCGCATTGGTATTGTCCACCCCGTCCGCATGACGCCAGTCGACATAGTTCATCTGTATCTGCACGAAATCCCAGTGGTACTTGTCGTGGAGGGCAATAAGCTCCTTGAACTCGCCGGGCGCGCCATGGAAAGAGAACCCGAACTGGCGGATCCTCCCGGCCTCCCTCTCCTTCAGCAGGTAATCGACCATGCCGTTGTCCTCGTAGCGCTCCTTGAAGGCCTTGTAGCCGCCCTTCCCGATCGCGTGGAGCAGGTAGTAGTCGAAGTAGTCCGTCTGCATCTCGTCGAAAGAGTCCCGGTACATCTGCAGCGACGCCTCCGGAGAATAGTCGTTGAAGTTCGAGAGCTTCGTGGCAATGTAGAAGGACTTGCGGGGATAGCGGTTCAGGGCCTTGGCGGTAGCCTTCTCCGACTGCCCGCGCAGGTACGCAGGCGACGTGTCGTAGTAGTTCACGCCATGCTCCATGGCATAGGCCACCATGTCGTCGACCTTCTTCTGGTCTATGATGTCCTTGCCGTCCTCGTCCTTTATCATTGGCCAGCGCATGCAGCCGTAGCCAAGGAGCGAAACCTTGTCCCCGTTGCCCGGGTTGGTCCTGTATTCCATCTTCCCCGCCTTCTGGTCGCCTTCCCCGGCAGCAGCAGGCGCGGAGGCCTTCTTCTCTCCTCCGGCGCAGCTTGCGGCAGCCGCGGCAACAGTCGCGGCACCGGTTATCTTGAGAAAATCTCTTCTGTTCATGGTCATGCCTCCTCTGATATATGAACCTCACGCCCGTTCACGCGGATTGCGCTGACAGGCCTTGACGGGCAAAGATTCTCGCACGCCCCGCAGCCGATGCAACGGGCCTCGTCCACGGCAGGAATCTTCAGGGAGAACGGATTGTCCGGCTCCTTGCGCACCATCAGGATGGCGCCGACCGGGCAATGGCGGGCGCAGTTGCCGCACGATACTCCGTCCGTTTCGACAACGCACAGGCTGCGCTCGACGCTGGCGACTCCGATGTGGAGAGAAGTCTTCTCCTGCGGGGTTATCGGAAGGATCGCCCCGGAAGGACAAACCTGGGAGCACTCTGTGCACTCGGGACGGCAATAGCCTATATCATAGCCCATTACAGGCTTGAGGAAATGCTCCAGGTCCGTAGAGGGACGGAGCACCTGGTTGGGGCAGGCGGAGATGCAGAGCTGGCAGGCAGTGCAGCGGCGGTAGAAATCCTCCACGCTGCGAGATCCGAAAGGCACGAGCGGGACACTGCGCGGAGGATTCTGCTTCGGGATCACCACGGCAAAACCGCCGTCCAGTTTCTTTGTAGATGTAGTTCCGTCCTGGGCGGAAGCAGTCGCGGCAGCAGCGGCAACAGCGCCGAGTGTCGCGGCGACCTTGGTCGTGACAGCGGCTCCGGCAAGCGCGGCGCCGGTCCCGAGAGCAGCCCTGCGGCCCTTGTCCACGGTCTCCTTCGGAGCGGAAGGCCTGCTTCCCCAGGCGAACTTGTAGTGCATGGCGTCGAAACGGCAGTTCCATATGCAGTCGAAACAGTCCACGCAGCGGCTGTAGTCTATCCTATGGTTCTTTATGTCGATGCAGGATGCCTTGCAGCCCTTCTCGCAGGCAAAGCAGCTCCTGCACTTGCCCGTGTCGATGACGGGGCGGAAAGCGGCAAAGCGGGAGACTAGCCCCAGCGCCGTGCCGACAGGACATACGGAATCGCACCACCATGTGCGGCCTCCGATCCATGCGAGGACCATGATGAGGATGAACATCACCGCGGTCACGGCAATGTTGCCCCAGAGCGGAAGCGGATTGACGATCATGTTCAGCGTCCTCCCGAACGTGCTGTAGGGAGCGACCAGGACAGTCAACTGATTGAGGCCCAGGATCGTGCAGAGGACAAAAACGCCCAGTATCCCGTAGCGGAGCCAGCGCATCTCGGGGCGGAAATGGAAACGACGCTTCTTTCCCTTGCGCTTCGAGCCGAGCCACGAGGCGGCGTCCTGCGTGACGCCGAGCGGGCAGATCACGGAACAGTAGATACGGCCGAAAGCAAGAGTCAGCAGCAGAATACCGGCGATGATGGCTACGTTGACAGCCATCACGGCAGGCAGGAACTGGAGCTTTGCCATCCAGCCAAACGCCCTGTGGTACTCCTGGGCGGGAATGATGAAAAGAAGCGATATCCCAAGCAGGAAAATCACTGCAAGGGCGATCCTTGTCTTCCTTAGCATGGTCAATTGTTGTTAGAAACTATATCCGAGGCCTATCGTAAATGTTCCTCCAAGATAATCATTTCCGGTCAAATATGAAAAATCAATTCTTGCCCCGAGATACTGCACGCCGACGCCCAGGGAGGCAAAAGACGGCAGGACGCAGTCATCGGCTCCATAATGGTATCCGGCCCTCAGGAACACGATATCGGCATATCCATACTCGGCGCCGGCTCCTGCGCTCATCGCCCCGCTGAAGTACCAGTCGGCATCGAGGACGCCCTCGAGGGAATGGACACCCCCGAAGACACGCCTGTAGGAGGCCGATGCCATCGCGGAGGAAGACGGTCTGAACTTCTCCCCCTTCACGACTTCGACCTTCGTTCCGAGATTCCTGACCCCGGCGCTGACGGAGAAGTTCCCCGCCCTGTATGTGCCGGTAATGTCGGAAGCGAAAGAGTCATAGGACGTTCCGGGACCAAGCTTCGTGTAGAGATACTTTGCGTTCACGCCGACGGAGAACGACTCCGAAATCCTGTACCCCACTCCAACACCGACCATGAGATCCGTGGGCCTGAATGTCCCGGACTTCACTCCGTTCATGTCCATCACGTCGTACTTCTCCCCGCGCCTGCCGACATAGCCTGCGGAAACGGCAAGCTTCCCGAAGCGATATGCCCCGCCGAGGCCGAAGACAGAAGCCTTGACTCCGTCAGGAGCCCATTTCTGGTATACAGCCCCGGCATCCATGGTCTTGCTACTGAAAGCCATTGCAGACGAGGAGGACAGAGCCGACCAAGCCATATTCCCGTCAGATGCGCTGCCCGCGAATCCCATCGCGGCCTGCCTGGGGTTCATTATGACCCTGGAGTACCCCATCGCCTCGGAGCCGTCCGCGCCGTAGACATCGGCATAGGCGGAAAGCGGAGCCAGAAGCAATGCTGCCAGGGCAACAATTCCAATGTTCTTGTTCATAGCCTGTTATATTTTCACGATCGATCCTTCGTACCGCTCATCGGCGAACGAGACGAAAATCTTGTACTCGCCGGGAGCTGTCCCGGTCATGTCGATGCTGTATGGCTCGAAAGCGCTAGCGTCGCCGGAGCCTTCGAACACCACCTGCCCGGTTGAGGAGACAATCTTGACGCTTGTGGACACAAGGTCAATTCCAGTCCTGACAAACAGGTTCGCCGTCACCGGGTTAGGATAGGTCTCGGCGACAACGCCGTCCCTTCTGACCAGTACCTTGAAGGTCGTCGTAGCCTGGGCATCGAGGATATCGCTGGCCGTGATAGTCACGTTGGCAAGGCCGTAGCCGACGCCCTCGATTACGAATCCGCTGCCGGACTCGCTGACCTTGACAAACGGACTTCCGTCGACAGAGACAGTGTAGCGCGGCGTTTCGCCGTCAGGATCGGAGAAATAGTCATTGGGGTTGAGCGTCACGGTCCCTTCCCTGGCTATCAGCATGTTGCCAATCTCTTTGTTCAGGACAGGAGCCTGGTTCTCGAGGATAGTGTATGTCAGGGTGCTCGTCGAGGAGAAGCCGTACTCGTCGGTCGCGGTTATCGTCGCAGTGTAGGTTCCTGCAGGAGCACCGGTTCCTTTGACAGATATCTTGTAAGTTCCTGACATTTCGCCATTTACGAAAGACGCGGCAGAGGAACCGTCATCAAACCTGACCTCAAACTTGTCCCCCTCCTTGTCCACGATGCTGACTGGGATGGTGGCCGATTCGAACACATGGAGTGTCGCGCTCTCCTGGCCCAAAGTGATGACAGGAGGATAGTTCGTTCCGGTCTCGGCAGAGACGATGTCCGAAAGCTTGGAATACTTTCCGGGAATGTATCCCGCGGCAATGGCGACGTAGTAGGTCGAATTGAAGTCGAGCCCGCGGAGGAAAACCTTCGCAGTGTCCCCGACATGCTTTCCGGCACTGAGCGAGACATGGCGGGAGATCACATCCTCCGACGGATTGCTGAAATCGTACCCGGCAAGCGCCTTCTTGTCCCTGGAAGCCAGAACCATATAGTCGTAGGCAACCATATCGTCTCCCCCGACAACCGTCCACCCGCACTCCAGGCTGTTGTTTTCACCCTTTGCCGTCAGCTCCCGGACAGGGTCGGGGACACCGACCCTCTCATACATGAGGGAGTTGTAGACATTCAGGAACGGGCCCACGGTCGAGGAATCGACCGCATCAGGCACAGCGCCCTCAAGAAGGAGAGCACGCAGATGGTCAGGCGTGAAGCCCGGGCCGCCGTAGTTGGCTACAAGAAGGGCGGCAGCCCCGGAGACATGGGGACAGGCCATGGACGTACCGGACATGAATCCGTATCCTCCCGGATAAGTGCTTGCTACATAGGTTCCCGGCGCGCAGATGTCCACCCACTTGCCATAGTTCCCGTAGTCGTCGTCATGGTTCGAATAGCTCGCCTTGGTGCCGTTGTTGCTCGTTGCCCCGACGGCGATCACCTTGTCGTAGTAGCCGACAGGGTCATAGCCGAGGTCGTCGTTCCCCGCGGCGAAGACCACGAGTCCGCCGGCCATGGGACCGACCTGATTGCCGTTCTCGTCAAATCCCGCGTACTTGATGAAGTAGTCTATGGCATCCTTGAGGTCCGGGAAATCCTTCTCGATTGTCAGGGTGTACCAGTATTTCTTTTCCCGTTCCGACACGACTCCGTCGTCGTCCATGTCTGCCACGAAGCCCCAGCTGTTCTGGGAAATCACGGCACCATGGTCAGCACCCCAGACGATGGGCTCACCCAGAAGGTCGGACGAATGGTCCTTGCCGGTGGCATCCGTCTCGAAGATCTGGCTGTTCAGAAGCCTGACTCCGGACTCTCCCGCCTCGTAGTTGCCTCCCGCAATGCCGCAGACGCCGATTCCGTTGTTGTTCACGGCGGCAATTGTGCCTGCTACATGAGTCCCATGGTCATGGGCAACGATCCACGAAATTCCAGCTTCCGTTCTTGCCTCCGGGGATCACGTTCGCGGCAAGGTCCGGATGGTCAATGTCGATGCCCCCGTCCACTACGTTGACGATAACTTCCTCGGAGCCAGTCTTGAAGGAGGAGTTCCACACCTTGTCCATCCCGATGTCGAAACCGGCCTTGCCCTTGAGCGAAGAGCCCGAGTTGAATTCGAGAATACCATCGTTGATGTAGCCCCACTGCATGTCCAGGTACGGGTCATTGTACTTCGTCAGCCTCGGGGTCATGCAGCGGGCGACCTTTTCGACACCGTCGATAGCTCCGAGATTCCGCTCGGCCTTCGTCACCGGGGTCCGCTTGTCGTACTCCACGACATACCACCTGTCCAGGCCGAATTCCCTGTGACGGGGCTCGAACCGGCCTGCATCGGGGAAGGCCCTCTTCATGGACACGATCCCGAGCTCGTCCAGAGCCTGGTTAAGTCCCATGGACTTTGTCGCAACCTTGCCGGACGCGAGATCTCCTCCGATCAGCTCCAGCATCTCGTCGGTGAACTTCACCTTCATTTTTCCCTGCACAAAAGCAATTGAGTCGGCGGCTTCCTCAGCTACCGGCTCAACTACGTGATGTTCAGGGATTTCTATATCGTCTTTCGCACATCCTACAGCCAGGAGCGCAAGAACGGAAAAGCCCAGAAACTTGTTATTCATTCGCAATTACAGATGATTTGACACTCTCAGGAATGGTCGTACGTGTGTAGGTATCGACCTCGGTCACAGAAGCATTTGCCGACACGCTTGTCAGTGTCAGGGTATTATCGTTGTCCTGAGTGACCTCATACGTGCTGCTCCAGGCAGTGCCGCCGGAATAGCTTCCCGAAAGGGACTTCCCGGTGAGGGTCCAGTTTCCGGTATGGAGCCTGTAACGGCCGGTACCGAGCATCTGGTACAGGGAGAAAGTCTTGTCGTCGTTGAAGTCGATGTAGACATTGACGGTCTCGTCTCCGAGAGTAGCCTTGGTCGTGATCTTGCTGAGCTGCCATTCGCCCGAGAGATTGATCTTTCCGGAGCCGCCGCCGTTCGGGTCATCCTTGCCGCCACCGCCGCACGCGGTCACCATGAGGGCACATGCAAGTGCCAGAAGTATCTTTTTCATTATAGCCATCCTCCTGCTTGGTTCTTTGCCGGTCTTGAGATTATGGAAATTTCCTGGGAAACCTTCATTCCGCCGATTGCGTCGTCGCCGCCGACTTCAGTGCCGCCGCCTACTGCCGTAACCTTGAGTTTCCCGGAACCGATCTTGGTCGGGTGCACATAGAGACGGCCGTACTGCATGTACGGATCCTCGGCAAGTCCGAGAGATTCCTTCCCGTTTCCTTCCACTTCCACGCTGATGTAGGTCAGGTTCGCGGACGATGTGCCGAAATACTGCGACACGTCGATCCACTGGTTCTCGCCCACTGAAGCGACAAGGCTCGGAATGCCCTCAATCTTCATCATGAGCTCCCAGGTATCGATGGAACCAGTTCCCATCTTGTGGCGGTAGGGATAGAGCTCGAGCGTCTTCTCCGATCCGTTGAAATAACCGGTCTTCTTGCCGTTCAGGCGAGTATCGAAGTCATTCGCGGACGTGACGATCATGTTCTTGAACTCCTGGACAGTGAAGGTCTTGCCGAGCTTCTTGGCGTAGGAAAGCGCGAGGCCCACGATACCGGAGACATGGGGACATGCCATGGAGGTTCCCTGCATGTATCCGTAGTCGACCTTGTCCTTTGTCAGTTCCGAAGGCAGGGTCGAGAGGATCATTCCGGTCACGGGGTAGTTGCCGGAGGCATTGACTTCGCCGTACTCTCCGCCCGGGGCAACGATGTTGCAGCCGGGGCCGTAGTTGGTGTAGTATGCCGGCAGGTAGTCCGGGCCGAACGCGGACACGCTGATCACGTCGTTGAGGGCGCCGGGGTACTCCGCATAGGCAAGTCCGTCGTTTCCGGCGGCAAATATTGCGATGCCTCCGTCGAGAACGTCATTGTTCTTGGTCGACTCGAAGTAGCGGATAGCGTCCCTCTCCGCTCCGGCCTGGGCCGTGTACGCGGCGTCGGACTTGAAGGCGCCTCCGGTGTATCCGAAGGAGCAGGAAATTATCGAGGCTCCGTTGTCAGCGGCATACTTGATTGCCCGCGAAGTAATTGCGGTGCTGCCGCCGGTCTTTCCGCTGAAAATCTGGCATGACATGATACGGCAGCCGTTCCCGTTGCCGTCGCCGCCTGCAACTCCGCAGACGCCGAGGCCGTTGTTGTTCACGGCAGCGATGGATCCGGCGCAATGTGTTCCATGTCCGGAATCCCCGTCCTTGCTCCAGGATATGCCACCCTGGTCCACGAAGTTGTAGCCGTAGATATCGTCAACGAAGCCGTTTCCGTCATCGTCTACGCCTGCGGTTCCGTTCAGCTCCTTCTCGTTCACCCACATGTTCGCCGCAAGGTCCGGATGCGTATATTTCACGCCCTCGTCCACTACGGCAATGACTATGGACTTGTCGCCCGTGGTGAGCTCAGTCCAGACGTCGAGCACGTTGATGTCGCCTCCGGCATACGCCGTCGAGGAGATGGACTTGTTGCCATGGTTCTTGTATGCCCACTGGTCGGCAACGGACGGGTCGTTGAACACTTCGGCCGCATTGTTGGCCTTGGTAGCGACCGTGGGGCCTTCGTACGGGTAGGTCACGCAGTCGGAAGCCTTGGTGTTGATATTGTCATACTCCACGACAGAAACCGCTCCGAGGGAGGATACGCTCTTTGCCACGGTCGTCACGGGCTTGTCGAGGACGGCCACATACCACCTGTCCAGTCCGAACTCCGCCTCCTTCTTCTCCTTGCCGGGCACGGAGGTGAAAAGGCGCTCCACTCTCTTGATGCCCTTGTCCTTCAGCTCAGAAAGCAGCTCATCGTCAGGCGTGGACGCCAGTTTCAGGAGCAGGGTCGAATCGCACGAGTTTTCCGGAGTATTGATGATTTTCGCCGCGGAATAAGTCTTGCCGGCATCTGTCCCGTTTCCCTGTCCGGGCGACTCGACCGGAGTCTCCGTGCAGGAAACAGCAATTGCTGCCAGTCCCAGGATCGGGATCAGGATTTTTCTTGCTTCTTTCATAATCATGCTATTGAAGTTCGGCAAATATAACGATTATTTATGAATTCACCCGCCCGTTCGACAGCTCCCGACACCCAACGCGATACCGAGCGTCGTAGGCATCCTTCATTGCCAAAGTTCCTCCCTCGCTGCACGCATGTCCCTTGAGGTCCGATGTGGTGCACCTCAAAGAGCGTTTAAATCCTTTTCGTGCTACTTGAGGCATCGATTTCAGTACCTCAAAGCGCATTTTTGCTCTTTTTTGCTCCTTGAGGTGCCATCCTCTGTACCTCAGGGCACGCTGACCGTCCTGGATTTTTAGCCTTCAATGTTCATGCCCCGGTATTGTTTTCCAAGATAGGCAATTCAGGGTAGGGCCGAACACCCGGCCAGGGCAGTCTTAGCCGACTGCTTCCGCCATGGCAGGCTGTGAGGTGGCGGAGCGAAGCAGTGGTGCTGCGGGCAGCCCGCCTCGAACACTTTATGCGCACGTCTTTACCTCGGAGATTCCTCCGGGTGTGGCCATCCGGTTGTCGCACCTACCGGATAGACAAATCTAAATCGTTATCACTTGACTATCCGGTCGAAAATCTGACCGAATGGTCACTCTTAAATCGTTATTCCATGATTATCTAGCACCCCTCCGCACCGGATGGCCAAGCGGTGCTGGGCGATGGTGGCGAAGGGCAGAGGCGGCAGGCTATGGTAGAGGCGGAAGGGAGCGGCGGGGAGACCTTGCGAGGCGAAGTTGGGCGGAGCACGAACGTGAGCGAAGTGCGGAGGCAGTGCGTGACCGGAGAGTGAAACGCCGTCCTGGTGCAGCCGCCGGCGGACGTGTCCACCCCCGGACACGGACAGGGGGTATTCTAAGACTTTTGCAAGTCTTTTTTGAAAAAAGTGACAATAAAGT
>CAYTXA010000050.1:0-12231 GCA_964440865.1 uncultured Muribaculaceae bacterium
GACTGTCCGGGGATATACAATCCTGAGTGGAAACTCCGCCTATAAATCCTCCATCATCAGCCGTGACCTGACGCCGGCGAAGATCCAGGATACTTGGGAGAAGATGCGTCCGGAGAATAGATACGGACAGATGACCTATGAGGAGCGCCTCGCTTTTGCCACGTCCGATGAAGGGAAGGATTATCTTTTCCCCTTGGGTTTAACCTTGGATGGGAAGAGATATGAAACGAAAGCTTCCGGGAATGCCGTGAAGGCCTTTCATGAAGAGAGCAGAGCAATCGAGCGAACTCATTCGCCGGAAGAAGCAGGCAACATCTTTCGGACAGCCTTCCTTCTTTTCGTTGGACAAGTCGATGCCGCTACCACTTTCGCACAAAACTGTGGAGGCGGAGGATCCGCTCCCGACCCCAATTGGGGCCGCGACCAGAACGAGGACGACATCCTCTGGGCCCGCCGCTGCTTCCGCAAGGCACGGGAGATGGTTACTACGCCGGTGATAAGGCGAGGGATGAGAAGGTAAATGAACAAAACGATTGCTGTGACGTTTTATACAGCAATCGTGGGTAGCACTCAAAAAGGCTCTGGCAATATGAACCAGAGCCTTTCTTGGGCTATTAATTATTATTAATGAGCTCACCGTTGTCGATGAGTTCTTGTTTGTAGTCGTCGAAAATCTTCTGGTCGGCTTCGGTCATCTTGTATTCGATGACTTCCGCGATGTTGTAGTCGATTTCCCACAGGGCGCGGCCTCCATAAGTCTTTTCCTCACCGGTGCCGCTGTGGCTGTAAACGATGTCGGTGTCTTCGTAATCTTCCCGGATGAGGTCGTAGGGATGCCGGGGATTCAGTTTTACGAGGAGTTTTGAGCCGCTTTGGTCACGGGAGCAGCGGAAGTGGATGTATTTGAAGTCTTTGGGCTTGTAAGGGAATTTTTTGCCATCCACAACGTCGAAGACGCTGTATTGCCGGTCGGCGGGAATGCTGGGAGCCAGGATGAGCTGGCCCCTTTCATCTCGGGCAAGGTACAGAGACTGGGTTGTGGGCTTGATTACACGGTGCTCAACCTTCTGAAGCCCTAAGATAATGTCCATGAAAGGTCCTTTGGTCATGGTGACGTTGAGGACTTCTTCCTTCGGGATAAGCTTGAGGGAAGCCAGTTCTAGGGCCGGCTTGGGTTTACGGATGCGTTTGTCGGCGTTGATGGTGAAGATGCCTTCCCGGGTTGTTTCCGGGGTAAAGAGGAGCGGCCAGTAGAAGGGGGCGTTTCTCCATCCCTGGGACTGGGCACCTTTCTCTTTGAAAAGGAGCAACGCTGGACGGTCGGTGGCAATTTCTGCGGGCTTATCCGTGCGGCCATCATCCGGAGCATCACGGAATTTTCCGTTCTCCCTCAGGCGGCTGGAGTTACGCCCTGTACGCTGGAGGCACCAGAGTTTGCCATCGGTGTCGTAGGTGAGGTTATCCAGGATGGTGAGCATCTCGTTAGGGTCCCAGCGATAGTCCACGTTGGCGTATTCTTCGGAGTAGATGAAGGTGTCGTTGGTGAGTTGGATAATCTTAGCGGCAAGGTCGAAGTCAATCAGGAAGTAATCGTCCACTTTGTAGCCGGGGGCCGACATGATGAGTTTGTCTATCTTCTCAACAATGCCGGCGATCTCTTCGTAGGTGCCGGTCTGGAAGCCGATAGGAAGGATTCTTTGCTTGGCGCGGAGCACCTTGGTATTGGAGGGACGGTATTTGTTCTGGGCGCTGGGTTTGATGCGCTTGTCGTAGCCGATGACGATGGAGGTGATGTCTTCCGTGCGGACGTTGTCCTTGTGCTTGATAAGGTAATCACGCAGGTAATCGTCGAAGGAGTTCATCAATTCCAGCACCTGGTAAATCTTTTCCGTTGTATAGAAACGCATGACGGCCATGTCCTCCTTGGCACGGGCACCGTACATGCGGGCGTGCTGGATGACGGTGTCCATCTGGAATTTCTCCGGGTCGCGGCCGTAGAAGAAGCAGAGCATGTTATCGATAGTGATGCCGCGATCCAGGATGCTACCGCCAATGAAGAAGTTGGCGGTGCGCGTGAGTTTGAGCTGGCCCCGGTCATCGAGCATGGTGCGGACCTTACCCGGCTCGGAGGAGTTCACGACATTGATGCTGTAATCCTGAAAGCGAAGGATCTTGCGCAAGCGGGCTTCCACTTCTTCGAAGGATGGAAGGGTCTCCTTGATGAGGCCGGCTTCGCGGGCCTTGCCATTGGATTGACGGAAATCTTCGTAGGCCTCCTGCTGGATGCTGAGGAGGTGGAGGTCGGCATTTTGCCGATTGATGAAGGATTCACGGACATCCTCGATGATAGACTCAATGAGCGACTCCTGCCACTCGTGGTATTTCTTGTTGATTTCCACGTGGATAAGGCAGGAAGATTTATAGGTCTGGCCCTTGGCTTCTTCCTGGAGACTGCGGATGGCAGCTGCCATCAAGTAGCCGATGATGGATTTGGAGAGGTCCAGGATATTGTCGGAATGGGCACGGACGGTCATGTAGTCGTCCCGGCGCTCACTGAGCTGGCTGATGCAGAGTTCCGTGACCGGTTTGAAGAGGTGCGAGTACATGGAGTTGTCATCCTTGGACTCTACGTAGTATTGTTTCCCGCCGATGTACTTGTCGTGAATGGGGACCAGGCCGGTGTAGCGTGGCAGCCAGGGGGATGCCTCTTTCCCTTCCCGGAGCTGGATGGTGCCATCCGGCTGCAGGTAGAGGGAATACGGCGTGGCCGTAACTTGCAAATAACGGTAATAGGCCGGGATAGTAATGAACTTCTCGATCAGTTCAGCAATGCGCAGCAACTCGAATTCTCCCTTCCGTTGATAGTAGGCACGGGAGGCGAAATCCGCCTCATCATCCACGATGAGCACTTCCCTACGGGCCAACTCCGGACTTTTTTCTGTAAAGAGCGTAATCAGGTGCTGGAGGTTTTTGGTTTCCTTCTTACAGACAATAATGAAGCGGTTGCGGGGATCTTCCGCCATGGTGCCCAGGCCCATGTGGATAAGATCCATGATGTCGAAGATGCGGACAATGACCTTCTGGTCCGTGCGACCGGACTCTGCGAAATACTTGAAATCTGCGTTAAGGCGCTTGAGGGTCTGTTCGGTAAGGGTGTTGGTGCCTTTGGTCATCACGACACAAACATCAATGCCCCTGTCCATCGCCAGTCCCATAATGCTCTCGAAGGTGTCGGTCTTTCCGCACTGAACATTACCCAGCAGCAGGCAGGGCTGTGTGGCATCCGGTCCGTCCACCAAAAGCTGGTCCACCATCTCGCGGACGCACTGCTCTTTCTCGTCGGACATGAATTTATTGTGCGCCTTCATTGTGGTGAAGATGAACTCATTCTCGTCGATGCGTTCACGCTCCTCCAGGCGGGTTTTCTCGGCGTAAACCTCCTCGGGAACCGGCATATTGAACTGCTTGAGCTGTTCGATAAACTTCAAGCACTCTGCAAGGGTCTGGAATTGTGCCATACGATATGTGGTAATTCTAAATGGTTAATAATCAAGAAATTCAAAGTAAGGATAGGTGGTCACATCCGAGTCCTCCGGTATCATGGGATTGTGGATGAAGAAGGAACGGCGATAGAGATCTGACGCCAGGGCGGAATAGCCGGAGTGGCGGATAGCCCGGAAGAACCCGGTGCGGGGACGAGCAAACAGACCGGCCTCAATAAGCATAGGGATAATGCAGTTCATCGCATTGGGCAAAGACCTGTTGGAGCCGTACTTCTCCGAAAGCTTGGAGGAGAGCAGCGCCGTTGTCACTTCCGGTTGGACATGGAGGTATTTCCCCAGGATGGCCGTAAGGTCATAACCGAAGGAATACGCAGCATTTATGACGGCTGAAAGAATGACAGGACGGTCTTTAGGGCTGCGTAAGGCGGCCGTTACAGCATCGGCGTTCTCCAAAAGAACAGGCATCAAGGGATTGCGCATCGTAAGCCGATTCATGACATAGGTTGACTTGCGGATACGGTTTTCTCCTTGATATTCGGTACCGGCCAGCTCCGCGAAATACTCCGGTGTGGCCTTCCCCTGGAGCGCTGCGATGAGCGCCATTTCCAAAAGCGGAATGGGAATCCGCTGATTGATGCCTATTTCTATCTTGTTCATAGTGATATTTCAATGAATGGGATGGCTACTTCCAAAAGGTGGGAGCCACCATGGGTGATTTGGTGTTTACCAGGCTTCAGGAAGGCCTGGGTGCCACGGTAAGAAAGCCAGTTGTCATAGACCAGAAAGTTGGAGGCATCGTGGGCAGACAAAAACTCCTGCATCGGGGCAACGGAGTCGTAAATCAGGTGCCGTGCTCCCCGGGAGCCATCCGCAAAAAGATGCGTCTTTTCTGCGGATGATAAGGTGCCAGTGCCTTCAGCAAGGACGTTGCCGTGGTCCGTTGTGATATACACAACAAATCCGGCGTCGTGCAGGGCAAGAATCTGTTTGGCGAAATTCCAAGCCCAAGCCTGGGTGCAAGCCAGGAGCATATCCGGGCGCTCGGAAATGTGCATTACTTCATCCAATACGACCGTGACCAGCGCCAGACGGCGGGTGGTGGACCACACCTTCACTTCCGATTCACCATAGATGTACTGGATGTCGGAAGAAGGAAAGCCCTTTTCCGTCCACCAGGCAGACCAGAGTTTTTCTTCGGAGGCCGGATTCTGCTTATATGACAGGACGGGGTCGTCTCCCCGAAAAATAGCCTGACGAGAAAGTATGGTGATGGTGGGCATCCAAGCGAAGATGGTTGAGGATGCCGGCGTGATACCCAGTAATTGCAACTGCTCCTGCAAGACCAGATATTGCCAGTAGGCCATGCCATCCACAACCAGCAGCGCCACCTTATTCGACAGCGAGTGCTTGAAGGACAGGTATGGCAGAATCTTGTTCACGCTCTTGGGGCCGAGCACGTGGCTGCTGTGCAAGGAGCCAAAGTAGGATGATGCAAGATACTCCTGAAACGTCGCGTTCAGCGAGGCAAGATCAGGGCCTATCTCAGTGTATTTATCCTGACGGATAGACGCGAGAACCGCCGAAGATGCAGCCGTAACCGTCTCCGTGAGCTCTCTCCAATCCGGAATAAGCTGAGCCATCATAGCCACGGGGTCAATCTCAGGCTGTGCAATAACACGAGAGGCATACTGGATTTCCAGCAATTCCCGGGCAAGGTCTGAGGCCGAGATAAACCCTGCCAGATTTCGGTCATAGAGCGCTTCCAGCATGGATGCCGGCTGCTTCAACAAGGTCTGCCGGTCCATCACATTTGGAAACAGGTCAGTCACCGAGAAGGAACCAGTCCAGGCTTCCCTCCGGATGTCCGGAAGCAGCATCGAAGGGTTCTCACAAATGTAGCAGAATCGCGTATCCGGTGCCTCCTTGAAGGACAGTTCGAAATGCAGACGTAGTTCGAACGGAGAGCCGGTCACAAAAAGAATCCCCGTCTCTGCCGTGAGCGCACGCTGCACAGACGGCTCCATGAGGAACCCATCCGGATTCCTCACGATGGAAAGCCGCTTGTACGGCACCGAAATCTTATCGGCTATTTTCCGGTAGAATGCGCTCATATTACGCTATATACGATTACGAGCTATATCATAGTATTGAAGAAGAATATCATCGCTCTCAAGGAGATCCTGTGGTATCTTTTCTGAGACCAAAACAATTGTATTAAAATCCTTCTTCATGTAACAATCCTTAAACCCGGCCCTTAGGGCCTCAATTCTCGCCTTCTTTATCTTACTCTTTGGTTTGGTCGCTAAATCGACATATGCTCGGAATACTTTGAGAAGTGCCTTGTTTCTCAACATTTCCTTATCCACATCATCTTGAATATTAGGGACCCTCCAAGTGCCATCTGGTTCTTCAAAGAAGTTTTCTTCCAATAAATCAGCGAGTTCTGGGAGTACATCATTTCTTCTAACAGCATTAATGGCTTGAATCCAATCTGGATGCAATTGCTGATAGGTCTGAGGCTTTTCCCTTAGCCTATTCCTAAGCCACTCTATTCCGTCAACTTCACTACTTACAATTAGTCCCATTGGGACAAATTCAACTGCTAATTTTTTCTGATTTTCGTACTCAACAAGCTGATCAGGAGTAAAGAACATTCCGTCCTTCTCTGAATACCTCTCCCTCATTCCGGTTAAGAAAGCATATGAATCAATTGGAACACTTGAACCATGCTGAATATAATAAGATACTAATCTATCAAATAGAATCTTAGATGTTCTTTCTTCAACGCCGTAAAAAGTAGTACCGTTAGAATTAATGACGCGCTGATGAGACATGTATTCTTCAACATAGTCCCATACATTCATTATAGAACCAGAATCTGACATTTTTTGTTCAAACGACTCTGATGGTTTGAAACAAGAAATAATCAAATCCTGCACAGCTGCGCCTTCTCGAATATCAGCTAAAATCGTCGTACTACCTTTATCAAGTTTTATAACATCCGTGATGATAAAACCTGCTTTTGTTATCGAGCTTTGTAGAAGGTTCCAAATTGCTGCTTTCGTATTATGGAACTCAACGCACATCCAGTGAGAGGGTTTAAGAACGCGGTAGCACTCTTTGAAGCAGGCACACATCAAATCAGAATAAGTGTTTTCTGTCTTGTCTGTTGTCTCATCGATAATAGCCTCATCTGAATTATTAGTTTTAATGCCAAGCCATCCTTCAAGAAGAAGATTCATTTCACTATACATGATATTCGCACCAAAGGGCGGATCTGTATAAACGTAATCTACGCTTGAAGACGGTATGCTATTAAGACATGTTGAAGATTGAGTCGTAATTCTTGTTTCACCCGAGAAAGTACTCTTCAAGCTCTCTGTCTCCTTGTACTTTGAGATTTTACGGCGAAGAGTATCATAGATATTCTTTTCCATTCGTACAATGGGCATGTAAAGATTACCTGACATACCACCACCTCCTCCAAAGTATCCTTGGCGTTCGGATACTACAGTAAAAATAGAAGTAAGCATTCCTTTACATGCCATCCGATAGGAATAGTTTCCGACAGAATTAATCCTATTCATTAAATCCGCATAAATCAATAAATTCCTTTCAGATAAAAACTTACTGATATTATCGATTCTTTTATTACCAAGCTGTGCAAGTTTTGCTGAATATCGCTCTGGATCTATAGCATCAATAGGAAAATCAAGGCCCGATGTATGAAGTGCATATTTTGCATCTTCAAATACCTCTACATCTTTCGTATTCGCTTCGCGATTAATCCGTGCCTTGCCTGAACCGGCATTTACCCAAACAAGTTTTTTCTTTTTCCCTTCGGTTGTTAAGACGCGTTGCACTTTTCTAATATTCAGGTCTGCATCACAATGAGGGCAATTGAACTGTTTTCTTGTCTCAACTTTGTTTCCATGATGGATAACTCCATAAGGAAAAATAGGAAACTCTTCACCGCAAACCGGGCAAGTAAAAACATCGCTCCACACGTAATAATTGACAGAACCTTTTAGGCCACCCGGTAAATCTGTCTTATAATATTTCCCATAAACTGCCTCAGATTCCCGAATTATGCGTTCCATTACCTGGGCTGCGCCACTGCCAAAGTAATTATTACCGAGGTATGCAATATAGGTAGCGATTGGCGACAAATCGCTTAAGATTGCTTTTCTCCCAATTTCTCTTGATGCAACTCCGGTCATTCCTGAGCCACAAAATATGTCGAGGACTGTATCTCCTGGTTTTGTATAATGTTCAAGCAGGTTTCGAATAATTGCCGGCGGTACTTTAGTATGGTACGGATGATAAGAGTAGACCGCATTCTTTTCATCTGCTTTAAGGTCATCGGAATATGCCGTTTCGACCTTATAATCATTGCCGGATTGTTCCTCCAACCACGGATTCGGACAAGCCGTATAATACGGCGGATCGGACAACGCAATGATATCATCATCCTCCCCAATCGGGAACCCCTCAATCTTCTTCAACTCCGGCAACTTCTTGCGTAACTCCTCCCGGAAATAAGCCCGGCGTTCCTCATCGGAGTCAAACGTCTTCCCCAGCACCGTCACCGGCCCCTCATGCTTCTGATTGAACAGATGCGGAGCCTCCATGGAATCGAGGACATCCTGCGAAAATAAGCTGTTATTGGTCTCGTCTGCCATAGCAATCAACTAATTAATCAAAATACGAATGTTATCACCCTCGGAACCAGCCGTGCGGGCCTCGATCAGCTCACGGAACGCCTTGATGGCATCCTTCGGTGTGACCAGACCGTTGATGGCCTCCATAATATCCTCATGGGAAATGGTAATCTTCCGGATACCGGCGTGCAGTTTATGGATAATCTCGATGACCTTGGTCACATTGTCCGGAGCCGTCACCAGGTTGTGGTACTTCTCCACAAACTTCTGCTCATACTCCGTAAGCACGTCCTTGGCATTCTGAAGGATGTTCTGGTCCTGCAGCGTCACGTGTAGCGTATGGTCAATGGCGCTGTGGATGTTCTCAATCTCTACCTTGAGCTGCTCCAAATCCGGCTTGATGAATTCCTTGTAGTCGCGCGGGTTGAAGCCCTGGTAAGGCGAATTCTTGAGCGAAGCGCGGGTCACCATCGCACTCTTTGGAATCAGCAGGGACATCTTCTTCTCCCAGTTGACGTACTGGGTCTTTATCTGCAGGAAGTCCTCCTGGTAGGCCAGCTCGGCAACCTTGCGCTCGTCGGAAGCGTTGAGGCGCTGCTTCTTGTTGTTTTCAAACTCATTGATGGTGACGCGGTCGTATTCGGCCAGGTACCAGTCAATATATTTCTCGATAAGCTTGTCCAGCTCGTTCTTATAGGCATTAAGGGCGGCATCGGTACCCTTCTCCACCACGTCGCCAATCTTCTCAATGGCATCCTTGATTTCCTTCTGGAACTTGTCCTCATAGACATACTGGAGCGTCTGGCTCAGGTAGTCGATGCGGTGCTTGAGTTCGTCGCGGACCTCCAGGGCGTGACGGATGGAGTCCATTGCGGGCTTAGCCTCGAAGAATCGCTTGAGGTCGGACGCGGACCAACGGAGGTTCCGCATCTTGGCTTTGGTGTTGTAGTTCTGGACTTGGTCGCAGACCCCCTTCATGGCATCCAGAGAGTTGGACAGGCCATTGGCGGTGAACGGGTCGATGATGTCGATGTCGCCGATGGTGATGCCGCCTTTGACTTTGTACTGGAGGGAGACAATCTCGCTGGCCATCTGGGATGCCGCCGTCAGGAGACGGGAATAGACCTCGGGGTTGTCCAACTGGCCGGAGAGGTCCTGACCGACGATGCCCAGGAATAGTTCCTTGACGGCAGCGGTGTTGATGCCCTTCGGACGGCGGATGTGGGAGAAGGTATAGACAAAATCCTTGGAAATGTCGATGGTATCTTTGATGCCCAGGGCGTTGATGTTCTTGCCGCCGGGATAGTCAATCTCGATTTCTCCGAGTACGACCATGGCGCAGAGGACAATGTATTCGAAAGCGGCGTCGATGCCGAAATCAACGCTCCGGTAATTGTCTTCCCAGAAACGGATGAGGATTTCATCGCGGTTGACCACCTTGTCTTCGCCCTTTTCCTTCATCTTCTGGAGAATGCTGCGGGCATAGATGGAGTGCTCGATGGAGAGCTGGTTTTCGTCCATGAGGCCAAGACCGGCCAGGATGGCTTCACCGTTCTTGTTGGAGACGTTCCAGTTGGCAATCTTCTGGCGGGCTGCCTTGAGGATGGTGTCCTGGTTGGTGGAGGAAAGCGGCTGGAGCAGCAGGTTGAACTTGGGATAGTTCTTCAGGGTCTCATTGAAGTGGTCTTCCAGCAGCAGGGACGCGATGTTGGAAATGACGGTTTCTTTGGACGGGCCAGTGAGCTGGGACGGGGTGATGTTTTGCTGTTTGCCCTGGTAGAAGACGCGGAGGGCCTGCGGGAACTCTTTGTCGAACATGCCACGGAGACGGTCCTCCCAAGTCTTGCGGAACTGATCGTAGTAGGGTTTCTCGGAGGAAGGTGCGCTGGCCTTCAGGGATTCTGCGGCCGCATAGAGGGAAATGACGTTCTTCATTTCCTCCGAGATGGTCTCCAGACGGATGTAGATGCTGTCGGCTTCGTCGTGCTGAATGATGGCCTTCTGGTTGAATACCGGCATGAAGTAGATATAGAAGTTCTGCTCCGGATGGGTGGTGCTGCGCTGGTCGGGATTGCCAAAGAAGAGGTAGCCGTCCAGCATCATCTTGTGGGAGCGCCACTCAATCTTGTGTGTGAAAATCTTAAATTCACGGCGGTACTGCTCTACCTCAACGGGGAGGAACTCGACAAGGAAGTTGAACCAGTAGGAATCGCGCACGTCATCTGTCATGGACGCAGCGAAGTCTTTAATCTTCTGCTCGTAGTTGACGCCGCCTTCTACGCGGAGGTGGAATTCCTGGTTCTGGTCGTTCTTCTCAAAGTACTGGCCAACTGTTGCCGTGACGATTTGCTGGGCCGTGGTGGCAATCACATCCTGCAGCATTTCCCTGTCGAAAATGGAAGGGTCAAGGTAACAGAGGTCATCCACGAGGGATTCGGCGGTGATACCGTTCTGGCGGGAAAGGTCGTCCTGGAGAATTTTGATGGCGCATGCACCGGCGATGCGGCGGGCCAGCGGGGCTTTCTTGGCGCGGGCGTCACGGAAGTTGTCGTCTATCTTCTGGTAGATAATCTCCATGATTTCGGAAACTCGGCGGACATCCGGGTCGGTCTTCATGTCGGAGGATGCGTCCATGTCTTCCCAGTAGGAGTCATAACTGATGAGACCGGGTTCTGTGGTGGGAACATCGTGGTTCTTGATGGCGTCGAAGCGGGAGGACAACGTCTTGAGGACTTCACGCTGGGATTTTGCGACACGGATGCGGGAGAAGTTGTCGAAGTAGGACGGGTTGACCGGGAAGAGATCCACATATTTGTCCAGGTCTTTGGAGATTTCCGTAAAGTGGGAGGTGAACTTGGACAGGTGCTCGCGGATCTTGGCTTTCTGGGCATCGTCTTTTTTAAGGAGACGGCGGGAGGTCACGAATTCCACGTCCTGCTTGGTGATGGTAAGGTCCTTGAAACGGTCGTTGACCTTCTGGAGCATCTGGGCTGCGAACTGGAATTCCGGTGCGGAGTAAATCAGTTCCTGGACGCCGAAGACCATGCGGAACTTGGATTTGTCAGAAGACTGGCCCAGACCCTGAAGGACGGCGAGGTCCCGGTTGAGGGCGGCACCTCCGCTGCGGCCTTTCAGGTACGAGAGCATCTCGTCGATGATTATCATGAGGCCGTGATTGGGGAATTTCTGCTCGAAATAGCCCATCATCATGGCAATCTTCTCGCTGTAGGACCGGAGGGACGTGTCGGCGGCGATGCTGTAGTCAACGCCCATCTTCTTGAGCCCTTCGTCGATGCGATAACAGACGATGTCCCAGAGTTCCTGGTCGTTGCCCAGCTCGAAGCGGATGGTTTTGTACTTGCCTGCGATCTTTCCCAATTCGTCCTTGGCCTTTTCACTGGAAACGAGTTCCAGGTAGTCTTTGTCTTCAGCAATCAGCGAGAAGAGGGACATCAAGTGGGATTTACCGGTACCGTAGGAACCGACAATCTGGAGGCCGAAGGTTTCGGCGGTGGTGTTGTAGTCCAGATTGCGGCAGATGGCCGGGATGATGGTGCGCTCGTAAGCGTCGGAGAAAACAAAGTTGCGAACCAGGGATTTCCTGTACTCGGTGTCGGACAGGCGGTCGAATTTAACGACTTCGTTGATAGGTTCGAATTGGATAAGGTCGGCGTATTTCATCACTAAGTGTTTTATGCGAGCGTGGTATAGTTGAGATCGGTCAGGTCAAGCCGGAAGGATTTGTCTTCCGGAAACGGGAAATAGGCGTCGCTGCTCTCCGGCAGATGGTCTATGCAGAGGATAAGCAGGACGCGTTTGGCGTAGTCTTCAACAAGGCTTCTGAGATTGATTTTGAGGGCCGGTTCAAAGAGAATGGCGAAATTGTCCACTGCGAGGTACCGGCGTCCTTGCTGGTCCGTGTGGATATTCTCGTTGAGGATTTCTTTTAGGCTGTCGTATGCCTTGATGGGGAAAGCGGGGCTTGCAGGGTTTTCTCCCTGCAGGATGGCGGCCAGTTCTTTCCCGAGGTTAACACTAGTACTTTGTAACACTTAAAAGTTCAATAT
>CAYTXA010000051.1:0-2853 GCA_964440865.1 uncultured Muribaculaceae bacterium
AAATAATGTTTACTTTTCCGACTCGCGGACTGTAAACTTATTTCAGGACAAGTCAGTGTGTCGGCTAGGAGGACGGGGGCACCGCAGCCGCCCGGGAAACGGGAGCCTACTGCACGGTCATCACGACATATTCGCTCCGGGTCCCGATGCGGAACTTGGCGCCCCAGATGCCCATCCCGCTGCTGACAGGGTAGTGCGTGAGCCCCTTCTGCAGCGGCCCCCAGGCATCCTCGAATATGGCATCGGTGATCCAGCTTGCAGGCCATATCTGCCCATGATGCGTGTGTCCGCTCAGCTGGAAGTCAACTCCCTCATGCTCAGCCTCTTCCAGCTGATACGGCTGATGGTCTAGCAGTATTGTATAGTGGCTGCGATCTACGCCCTCCATCAGAGCAGTGAGCCTCTTGCGGGCAGGATTCGTCCTGTCGTCGCGACCTATGATGTTGATGCCGCAGAGGGTGACCGACGAGTCGCGCAGCAGCGTGATGCCGGCATCCCGGTAGAAACGCAGCGACTCGCCTAAATCACTATAGTATTCATGATTGCCCAGACATGCGACAATTGGAGCATTGACAGAGTGGAAGTCCTCGGCCATGTGCTCCACCAGCAGCGGCCGGACATGCCGGTCTATGATGTCGCCGGCTATTAGCACAAGGTCAGGATTCTCCCGATTTATTATCCCGATCCACCGCTGAAGTTCGGCCTTTCCGTTGTGATAGCCAAGATGCAAGTCGCTGAGCATCACTATCCTCACAGGCTTTTCAAGCTTCTTTTCGGTCTGGCTGGCCAGCGGCACCCGCACCTTGTGCATATAGTGGAAATATCCATAGGTGAAGACTGTAGTCAGGAGGACAGCCACGGTGATGGTACCGAGCCAGCTGTGGTGCAGAAAGTTATATGGAACAACATGTACAAGCTGCAGCAGCTGGAGCACCAGAAACAGCAGCACTACGTAGAGGAGGATGAAGAAACTGGAATTGCCCACCTCGTAAACCACTGTGGCAAGGGTCATCGGCATCCGGTCGATACTCCCGGAAAACTGCAGGAAGAATGTCCCAAGGCAGATCAGGATGGCAACAATCACGGCAATGCGTCCGGAAGTCGGGAGCGGAAGCAGCGTCCATGTCCGCCACATAGCGTAGGCTATGCCAGCCAGCGGTATCGCAAATATGAATAATTGCCAGGGTCGCATCATATCGTGCGAAGTTACTCAAATATTTTTTCCTAAATTCGCATACCTTAATCGGACAATCGGACCTTAACGAATCATCATCATGGGCGGAATATTCGGCACAATCTCGAAGGAGAGCTGCGTGAACGATCTCTATTACGGAACGGACTACAATTCCCACCTCGGCACCCGTCGTGCCGGAATGGCAACCTTCGACAAGGAGCATGGATTCTCGAGGGAGATCCATAATCTCGAGAACAACTATTTCCGCTCGAAGTTCGAGGACGATCTCGCGAATTTCGTCGGGAACCAGGGAATCGGGGTCATAAGCGACACGGACCCGCAGCCGATCATAGTGAACTCGCACCTCGGGCGCTATGCGGTGGTCACGGTGGCGAAGGTAAACAACCTCGGGGACATTGCCGCCGAGCTGCTGCAGAAGCATATCCATTTCAGCGAGATGTCCGCGAACAAGATAAACCAGACGGAGCTCGTGGCTCTGCTGATCAACATGGGGAACGACTTCGTGGAGGGGATCAACAATGTCTTCCGCCGGGTCAAGGGGTCCTGTTCCATGCTTGTGCTGACGGAGGACGGGATCATCGCTGCGCGCGATTTCCTGGGCAGGACGCCGCTGACGATCGGCCGGAAGGACGGGGCATATGCGATTTCGAGCGAGACGACGAGCTTTCCGAACCTTGACTATGAGGTAGTTCGGGACCTCGGACCGGGGGAGATCGTGCGGGTCCATGCCGACGGGTTCGAGATGCTTCAGGAGGCGCAGAGCGAGGAGCAGATATGCTCATTCCTATGGGTTTACTATGGATTCCCGTCGAGCACATATGACGGCGTCAACGCGGAGCTGATGAGGGAGCGTGACGGTGAGTTGATGGGGGAGCAGGACGACACCGAGGCGGATTGCGTATGCGGGATTCCGGATTCGGGAGTCGGCATGGCCCTGGGATATGCCCATGGACATAAGATCCCATACAAGAGGGGAGTGCTGAAGTACACTCCGACATGGCCCCGCAGTTTCACCCCGAAGGATCAGGAACGCCGTCAGCTTGTGGCCAAGATGAAGCTTATCCCGAACGGGGCAATCCTGAAGGGGAACCGGGTGGTCTTCTGCGACGACAGCATCGTGCGTGGTACCCAGCTGAGGGACAACGTCAGGACGTTCTTCGACAATGGAGCGAAGGAGGTCCATGCGCGCATTTCCTGTCCGCCACTTGTCTACAGCTGCCCGTTCATCGGCTTCACGAATTCGAAGAGCAAGCTGGAACTGATCACGCGGCGCATAATCCAGGAGTTCGAGGGGGATCCGGACAAGAAGCTGGACCGCTATTCGGACAGCAGCACTCCTGAGTACAGGAAGATGGTGGGGGAGATTGCCCGCCGGCTTGGACTTACAACATTGAAATTCAATTCCATAGACAATCTCGTCAAGGCAATCGGCCTGCCGAAGTGCCGCCTCTGCACGCACTGTTTCGACGGCTCCAGCCACGTCGTCGGCCAGCAGCCAGGCGAGGATGCCGAGAAATAGCCCGCAATATGCGTAGACATGCCATAACCTTGATGGTGCTCCTTCTGGCTCCGCTTGCGCTGAGGGCGCAGACGGACACCACCACGAGAACCACGCCGCCGGTCCGCCAGGAATCGGCAGGCGCGGATGATCTCGGTTC
>CAYTXA010000051.1:2863-11845 GCA_964440865.1 uncultured Muribaculaceae bacterium
AAGGGCCTTGTGACCGGCGGCCTCGAAGCCCTCAGCGGCCAGTCCGCCGGAGTCACCATCTCCGAAGGCAACACTTCCGCCATGATGTCCGCCGTCCGAGTCCGCGGAACCACCTCACTCACAGGCGGAAACGATCCTCTCATCATCATAGACGGTGTCACATCCGACCTCGCCACCCTCGGCACCCTCTATCCCGGTGACATTGACAGCTTCACCATCCTCAAGGACGCTTCAGAGACGGCTCTGTACGGCTCCAGAGGCGCATCCGGAGTCATCCGCGTCACCACCGTCAAAGGCCGCGGCGGGGCATTCCGCATCTCCTACGACGGCACCGGTGGAGTCGAGAGTGTCTACCGCAACATGGACATGCTCAGCGCCGATGCATTCCGTCGCGAAAATGCCAGACGTTCCCTGACGTTCGATGACCATGGCTTCAGCTCCGACATGCCTGGCTCCATCGTCCGCACCGGCACTGTCCAGAACCACCACATAGCCTTCGGAGGAGGCACCGACGACAGCCATTACCGCGCCTCCATCGGCATACTGAGCCATAGGACGGTCATCAAGACCCAGCAGGACCAGAACTATTCCGTCAAGCTCGACCTCGGCCAGGCGGCATTCGACGGAGTCGTCAACGTGGATCTCGGCATCTACGGCTCCCTGCAGAAAATGCATGAACTCCATGACATGCAGCATCTTTTCTATTCTTCGGCCGCATTCAACCCGACATTCCGCGCCGGAAGCGAACCGGACGGAAGCTACTTGCAGATTCCAGCGGCAAGCCAGATAAACAATCCCGTCTCCCTCCTGGAGAAGCAGGCGAAGTCCGAGAACGCCTATTTCAACGGCCATCTCCAGGCCCGTGCAACATTGGCCAAGGGCCTGACCCTGACCGGCTTCGGCTCCTACAGCTACACTTCCGCGGACAACAACCATTTTTTCCCGACCATCGTCTGGTCAGGCGGCGAGGCGTACAGGAGCAACGAGAAGGTGCGCGACATGCTGGGCTCCCTGACCCTGATCTATGTACGTGATTTCGGCCCGCACCATGTCGGCGCGACGGCCCTCACCGAGGCCGAGAAGACATATACCGACGGATTCTACACCACCACTACTGGCTTCAAGACCAACGTCTTCGGTCTCGATGCCATCCAGGCAGGATCCGACAGGCCATGGAACGGCACCGGCTCCTACAGCCTGGACGTCAGCCTGCTCTCGTTCATGGGCAGCGCGGACTACTCCTACGACGGTCGGTATTCCATTTCCGCCACGCTGCGTGCCGATGCATCGTCCAAGTTCGGTCCCAACAACCGCTGGGGCCTTTTCCCGTCCGTTTCCGGCACATGGACAGCCATCCGCGAGGATTTCCTGCGGGATGTGGCATGGCTGAGCAATCTCAAGCTCAATGTCGGCTATGGTCTCTCCGGCAACCAGGGCGGTCTCGATCCGTACAATTCCCTGGAGCTCGTGGCCCCGTCATCCGTGGTCAACTTCGAGGGAAATCCCGCGGTGACCTATTCCATGGTCCGCAGCGCCAATCCCGACCTGAAATGGGAAGTCCGCTCCTCCTTCAACGTCGGCATCGAGTCGGCCTTCCTGCAGAACCGCGTCGTGTTCACTGCCGAATACTACTACTCCAAGACCCGCGACATGCTCTACAACTATCAGGTCAGCGTACCGCCGTTCGCCTACGACCATCTGATGGCGAACCTCGGCCAGATGTCCAACAGCGGTCTGGAATTCGGACTGGGTATCAATGCGATACATCGTGAGGACATGTCCCTGAACTTCAGCATGAACCTTTCCTTCCAGCGCAACAAGCTCATTTCGCTTAGCGGCAGCTGGCGCGGCGAATACCTCGAAGCCCCCGACATGGAACCGATTGCTTCGATGAACGGTGCCGGCTTCCATGGAGGTACCAACGATGTTGTCTTCCAGGCAGTCGGGCATCCGCTCGGCGTCTTCTACCTGCCGCATTGCACCGGGCTGGGCACGAGGGAGGACGGCACGCGCTACTATGAGACGGACGGCGTCAGCCACTTCTGCGGGCAGGCATCGCCCAAGGCCATGCTCGGCTCCAACGTGAGCTTCCGCTACCGTGCCTTCGACATCACGCTCCAGGCCAACGGCGCATTCGGCCACAAGATATTCAACGGCACTTCGTTGACCTACATGAATATGGGTTCTCTCCCATACTACAATGTGCTTTCCGGGGCACCGGAGAAGAATATCGTGGACCAGACCGTGACTGATTACTGGCTCGAGAGGGGAGACTATGTCAATATAGACTATGTCACCGTCGGATGGAATGTTCCGGTCAAGCTCCGCAAAGTCAGCAACTTGCGCCTCACCGCGTCTGTCAACAACCTCCTGACGGTCACTTCCTATTCCGGACTTACCCCCATGGTGAATTCCTCCGTGGTCAGCTCGACCTTCGGTCTAGACGACAAGATTTCCTATCCGGTTTTCCGCTCATACAGCATCGGCATCAGCATTCAGTTCTGACATGAAAAAGTATATTTTCCTCACGATATTGCTACTCTCGGGGTGCTCCTCCTTCCTGGACGAGGATCCGGGGGCGGAGAAGCCTTCGGTCAAGGTTGTCCAGGACGACAATACTCTGTATCTCAGCACATTGGGCCCGCTCTATGGCCTGTTCGGCGGCAATTCCGATTCTCAGGGTCTTGCCGGTACCTATCGCGGGGTGTACGACCTCAATACCTTCACGACCGACGAAGCCATGCTTCCCACGAGGGGCGGCGACTGGTATGACGGCGGTCTGTGGCAGAGGTTGTTCCTGCACACATGGAAAGTGGACGATGGGCCGCTGAAGGATACATGGAACTATCTCTACAAGGTCATCGTGATGGCTAACCAGGCTATCGAGGATCTTTCGGACAAGCCGCAGTGGCAGCAGGAGGCCAGGGCCATCCGTGCGCTTTACTATTACTATCTTCTGGACATGTATGGGCGTGTGCCTATCGTGACTTCCACTAAGGTGCCGATGGCGTCGGTGTCCCAGTCGTCCCGTCCTGAGGTGTTCAATTTCGTGGTGGGCGAACTGGAGGCCGTGGCAGGGGATCTGCCTCTCGAGCGGAGCAACAGCCAGGGCAAATACTATGGGCGCATTACGCGTCCCGTGGCTTGGTTCCTGCTTGCGAAGCTTTGGCTCAATGCTCCTGTCTATGCGGGAGTTACGGACTATGGCCGGGTCGTGGACTATTGTGATTCTCTGACTGCTGCGGGCTATGCGCTTGCGGAGGACTATGCCTCGAATTTTGCTGTCTACAATGAGTCTTCGGTCGAGAACATTCTGACGATTCCTATGGACAAGCATCTCTACAGTGCTCAGAATCAGTATCTTTTCCGGTCCAGACACTACGACCATGCTGCGGCTTGCGGGTTCGGCGGGGAGAATGGCTCGTCGGCTACGCTTGAGGCTCTGGCGGCCAATGGATATGGTACTTCGGATGAGGATCCTCGTTTTGATGTCAACTATTGGGGCGGACAGGCTCTGGACCTTGACGGGAATCCTGTCGCCGGGGTGGTCTACAAGCCTCTTTCTGTGGCGCTTGACGTGACTGGGACGGAGGATGAGAAGCTTGCTGGGGCCCGTATGCGCAAGTATGAGCTGGATCCGTTTGCGATGAAGGATGGGAAGCTGATGGACAATGACTTGGTGATTTTCCGCTATGCCGATGTGGTCCTTATGAAGGCTGAGGCTCTGCTTCGGTCCGGGAATGAGGCTGATGCTCTGGAGCTTGTCAATGAGGTTCGGGTTCGTGCCGGCGCTGAGCCGTTTTCGTCGTTGACGCTGGAGGATCTGCTTTCGGAGAGGATGAGGGAGTTTGCATGGGAGGGGCTGAGGCGTCAGGATCTGGTGCGCTTCGGGGTTTTCTGCAATGCATGGTCTTCGCGTCCGTCGCTCCCGTCCGAGGTGTCGACCCGCTTCACGGACGTTTTCCCGATTCCCGCCGACATCCTGTCCCTCAATCCGCTCCTCACCCAGAACCCCGGCTATTGATCCTTGCCTCTGATTCCGCAGCCTCCCGTTCGCTGCCTTCTCTGTTCGCTGCTGCCTCCTGCGCCCTGCTTTCCCTGTTCGCTGCTGCCTCCTGCTCCCTGCCTTCCCTCCGTCGCCTGCTCCCTGCCTTCCCTCCGCCTCCTGCTCCCTGCCTTCCCTCCGTCGCCTGCGCCCTGCTCCCAGCGCCCGCTCATAGGGCCCGGCGCGGCTACAGGCTAAATCCAACCCAATAAGGATGACCCCATCGGACCAGCCTTATTTGTCTCCTTCTTCTCCCATCTCCCATCTCCCATCTCCCATTTCCCATCTCCCATCTCCCGTTTCCCACCTCCCGTTTCTCTCCTCCCATTACCCTCCAGCCCCTATGCTCCCTCCGTTACTGTAGGTAGGAGGAATACGCGTTTAAAACCTTTTCGCGCTCTTTCGCCCTGCCTTGAGGTCGGACGAATTCGCGTTTAAAACCTTTTCGCGCTCTTCCGCCATGCCCTGAGGTCGGACGAATTCGCGTTTAAAACCTTTTCGCGCTCTTTGCTCCGATCCGTAGCCGACCGAAGGGCCAGTCCAAGGGAATGGCCTTCCGCCGGTAGATGGCGGTAGATGGCGGAATCTCAGTGCCGGGGCCAGAGTGGTTCGATGAGACGGGGCAGGAGCCGAGCGAGGTGCCGGGATCAGAGCAGTTCGAGGAGCTGGGGGAAGGAGGCGATGGTGCGGAGGCGGGGGCTGTCGATCGGGTCGGCCTTTTCATGCTCCCATGTAATGTGGAAAGGAATATGGATGCCCCATCCGCCCAGAGCGATGACCGGCCCGATGTCAGATTTCAGGGAATTGCCGACTGACAGCAGTTCATCGGGCCGAATGCCGAACCGCCTGCAAAGCGCTCTGTATGAATCCTCCGACTTCCGCGAGACGACAATGACCTCGTCGAAAAGCGGCACAAGCCCAGACCGCCTTGCCTTCCTGTTCTGGTCCAGAAGCTCGCCCTTCGTGTACATCACTATCGGACATGATACGCGCTTCCGGATTTCCGCAAGCGTTTCCGCGACCCCAGGCATCGGCGTCGCCGGGTTCGAGAGGATCGAGCGGCCAATCTTGATGATGGCTCCCGTCTGCTCGCTGGAAAGACTTCCGCCGGTTATGTCGATAGCTGCCTCGATCATATTGATGATGAACGACTTGACTCCGTAGCCAAGTTCCTCTATATTGCCCATCTCGACATTGAAGAGCCGTGCGAGGCGGTCTTCGCGCGTGCCGTAGCCGGAGAGGACGTCTGCCCATCTGTGCTCTGCTTCCCGGAAGAGTGGTTCGTTCTCCCAGAGGGTGTCGTCTGCATCGAATATAATGAGTTTTCTGTCAGGGGCGAAAGTGCTGGAGTTCATGGTTCTAATCGTTTATTCGTTTGTCTTTTTCCGGCTGTACGTCGAGGACAGTCAAGGTGCGTGAGGCTACGCGGAATCGGATGTTCGCCGGGCCGAATGCCATGCCGTAGATTCGGTCTGGGTCATCCTGGTAGTGGGGCCGGGGGTCCTGGGAGAGGAGCTCGACGGTTGCCGCGGGGGCGGAAGTGTCGCCGGTCAGGGCAGCGAGCTTGTCTCTAAGTGCCTGAGGAAAAGCTACTTCTAGCGGCTGCCACGGAAGTGCGTCGACAAAGCCGGAGCGGGCATCGGGGTGTGAGTCTGAGTATGGTACATAGGGCTTTATGTCGTAGATGGGTGTGCCGTCGAGGAGGTCGGCGCCGGAGACTTCGATGGTGCAGGAGTCAAGGTCTATGCTGAGGATCCGGACGGAGGAGAGCCCGAGGGGGTTGGGTCGGTAGGGCGAGCGGGAGGCGAATACACCGATGGAGCGGTTGCCTCCGAGGCGCGGCGGGCGTACGGTGGCGGCAAAGGTCTTGTCGCGAGAGGCTTCGGAGCGAGGTGCTTCGGAGCGAATGGTTTCGGAGCGGGTGGCAGAGGAAAGCGGGGCACCGGGAGCGGCGTCGCGTTTATGGTTTGCCGAGAAGCCCCAGATGAGCCAGAGGTAGTCGAACCCGTCGAGGCCTCGGAGGGCATCGGGATTGCGGAACTGGCCTTCGAGCTCGATACGGCCGCGCAGGGAGGGGGCAAGGCCGCTTTGGCGCGGGATGCCGAATTTCTCCCGGAGCGGGGACCGGAAATATGCGATTGGCGAAATGTCCATATCTCCGGCGAATTTACTAAATTTGACGACAATCGGCACGGTGGAGGGGAGCGGCGTAGAGGGAAAGCGGTGGAACCGGGGCAGGAGCGGAGAGGGGAGGAAGCAGGACGGAACGGGAAAAGGAAATGAGCGGAGGAAACGGAGAAGGATCGAGCGTGCCGGGAAACGGATATGACAAAGGCAAAGAAAATATTTGGAACCGCGGTGGTGGTCCTGGTGGCATTGCTGCTTGTCGCGGTATGCGCCGGGAGCGTCTATATGCTGAATTTCTCCCTGTCGAACAAGGGACACGCGGACCTCTTCGGGCAGAAGATGGAGCGGGAATTCGGACGCTATCCGGAAGTGGCACAGTGGTACGACAGCCTTGGCAGGGCAGGAGCGCTGAGGGACACGTTCATCACCATGCGGACGGGGGAGAGGGCTCATGCACTTTTCGTCCGGGCTTCGAAGGAAGAAAATCCGATGGCTGAAGGAGCGGACAATGCGGCCAGGACGGGCAAGACGGCGATCTGCGTCCATGGCTATACGGACTGCCTGGCGGACATGCTCCATATCGCAAGAATTTATGAACGAGCAGGTTACAACATACTCCTCCCGGATCTCCACGGACACGGCCTCTCGGACGGGAACGACATCCAGATGGGATGGAAAGACCGGCTGGACGTGCTGGAATGGGCAAAGGTTGCGGACGAAATCTTCCGCGACAGCACCGGAACCACGCGTCAGGTGATCCATGGCGTGTCGATGGGCGCAGCGACCACGATGTGCGTCTCCGGCGAAGACACGCCGGGCTACATCCGCTGCTTTGTCGAAGACTGCGGCTACACGAGCGTCTGGGACGAATTCAGCGGAGAACTGCGCACGCTCTTCGGCCTGCCGGAATTCCCGATGATGCATGCCACGAGCCTGCTCTGCAAGCTTGTCCATGGATGGGGATTCAAGGAGGCGTCGCCCTTAAAACAGGTCGCAAAATGCAGTAAACCAATGCTTTTCATCCACGGCGACAACGACAGCTACGTCCCCACGGACATGGTCTATCCTCTCTATGATGCGAAACCCGGGGAGAAGGAACTCTGGCTCGCGCCGGGCTCGAAGCATGCGGTTTCATACATGGACCACAAGGCGGAATACACCCGCCGGGTGCTGGAGTTCACGGAGAAGCACCTTGACCGATAACATGGACTAATGATGAGGGTAACAATAGACAAGATACTGATAGCTGCTGCAATAGCAATTTCCATAGCACTGGCGGGAGGATGCCGGAGTGGTAGGAAAGCTCCGGTCGAGGCTGAGGCTCTGCAGGATACAATCTATCCTCTCGGCTTCTGTACGGACTCTTTCGACGTGATTGAAGGAACGCTGCGAAGCGGGGAAACATTCTCCGGCCTCATGACACGCCTGGGCATGAGCCTGGATTCCGCCAATATGCTCGCCGCCGTCTCCGACAGCACGTTCGACCCCACGTCCATGCGGGCCGGCAACCAATGGCGGGCCTATTTTCAGGCCGACACGACCGGAATCGGGGCTCTGCAGTATCTGGTCTATGACCGTAACAAGGTGGATATGACCGTTTTCCGCTGCAGCGGAGAGCTTGCCTCCTGGCCTGTCCGCCGTCCCGTGACGGTTACGCCCCGCTATGCCGACGTGACGATTACATCGTCCCTCTGGAACGACATGCAGAAAGCCGGCGTCCCGATTCTCCTGATATCCGACCTCTCGGAAATCTATGCATGGACAATCGATTTCTTCCGCCTTGCGGACGGCGACCGGTTCCGCGTTCTCTACGACGAGGAATCCGTGGACGGGGAAGCCATAGACGTGGATCCCATCTACTATGCTGTATATGAGAGAGATACTCTCCGGATCCCTGCGATAATGCTCGATCAGGGAGACGGAGGCAACATCTATTGGAAGCCGGGCGGAGAGAGTCTCCGCAAGGCCTTCCTCAAGGCCCCGCTGAAGTTCACGCGCATCAGCTCCGGCTTCTCCTACCATCGTCTGCACCCTGTCTACGGCACTGTAAGGGCCCATACCGGTGTGGACTATGCGGCCTCGACCGGCACGCCCGTAATGTCGATCGGCGACGGTACAGTCATCGGCAGGGGTTGGGCAGGCGGAGGCGGCAACACCGTGAAAATCAGGCACAACTCCGTCTATACCACCTCCTACATGCACCTCTCCCGCTATGCCTACGGACTGAAGGTGGGGGACCGCGTGAGCCAGGGAGACGTGATCGGCTATGTCGGAATGACCGGCACCGCTACGGGCCCGCACCTGGACTTCCGGGTATGGAAAAACGGCACGCCGATAGACCCGCTCCACATGGACGCTCCTTCCGCCGATCCGATCAGGCCGGAGAACCTCCATGCCCTTGATTCCGTATGGCATGTCTATTCTGCCAGGATAGATTCCCTCGCAAGGGCTGATTCGCTCGCCGCCCTCGTCGATACCTTGGTGAGCCCCATGAAGCTGGAGGCACTGGAAAATTAGCTGGAAATGAAGTACACAAAGAGAGAAGAGATGGTCCCGATGAGGGACGGCGTGAAGCTCTATACGGCTGTGTATGAGCCTGTTGGCGTGACCGGCAGGCCTATCGTCATGATGCGCACGCCTTTCTCGCTCAAGCCCTACGGACCCAGGCCGAAAAAGCACATGCGGGAAGATCTCCGCCTGTTCATGAAGGCCGGATACATAATCGTGTACCAGAGCGTCCGGGGACGGTATCTCAGCGAAGGGGAGTTCGTGAACGTGCGGCCTCTTTCGGAGAATGGCGGCACGGACGA
>CAYTXA010000052.1:0-11837 GCA_964440865.1 uncultured Muribaculaceae bacterium
ACTGGGACAAGAGGGACGGGTACTTCGTTTCCCCGAAGCACAACATGTACTCTTCCTATTTCTACAATCCGGAGGACGACTCTCTCAGCATCATCGACAAGTTCAAGCTCCATGGCGAGGACTATGTCAAGTATCTGGATGGCGGAAGCGCGCTTCACATGAATCTTGCCGAGCACCTCAGCAAGGATCAGTACCGCCAGCTCCTGAAGGCGGCTGCGCATTACGGCACGAACTATTTCACCTTCAATGTCCGCAATACTGTCTGCAATGAGTGCGGCTACATCTCCAAGGATACTCTTGAGGAGTGCCCCAAGTGCGGCAGCAAGAATCTCGATTACCTTACCCGTGTGATCGGCTATCTCAAGCGTGTCTCCAACTTCAGCGAGATGCGTCAGGTCGAGGCCGGAAGGCGTTTCTATGCCGAGGGCAAGCCTGAGGTCAACGCCGACATCGAGATTGCCAAGGAGCAGAAGACTCCCGAGGCAGAACCTGTGAAGGTAGAGGTCGAGAACAGGAAGTAAGCCCGACGGCAAATATATGATAAAGTATTTGCCGCGGATGACTTCCGTAGTGTTGGAAGAAATCCCGGACATGGTCAGCCTGGCTGTCGACATCACGAATTGCCAGGAGCGATGTCCGGGATGTCATTCTCCTTTTCTTCGCGAAGATATCGGCGAGGTCCTGGACGAGAAGGCCATTGACAAGCTCATAGGCGACAATTTCGGCGTCACGTGTTTCCTGTTCCTCGGGGAGGGGGCGGATGTCGGACGCATTGTCGAGCTTGGAAGCTATGTACGTGAGCATCACCATATTGCGTCTGCCTTGTATTCTGGCAGGGATGAGGTGGAGCCGGAGGTGTACAGGGCTTTCGACTTTGTCAAGGTGGGGCCGTACAACGCTTTCCGCGGTCCGCTGAACAAGCGCACTACGAACCAGCGGCTCTATAAGGTCTCGCATCAATCTGCAACCGACTACTCCCTGGAGGACATCACCTCCCGCTTCTGGCGCACCGGCATCGATCCCCTCAAGAAGTAGCGCCCCGCAAGGGGCAACTGCCCAGCCGCTTTCGGTTGTGGAAGGAGGATATGAGGAATAGCACGGGCGTAGGGGTAGACAAAAAATGAAGAGGGAGGCCAGAATTTCTGGTCTCCCTCTCCTTTTGTATTTGTTCCGTCGGACTAGAAGAGCTCGTCGGAAGAATTGTCATCGTAGGACGGGCCGCTGTAGGACTCGTTCATTTCGGAGTTTTCGCTGTCCTCAGGACGCCTCGTGAAATTCCTGCGCATGTTCCTGCGGTCATCACGGCTGTCGCGGGAATCGCGGTCACCCCTGCGGTCGTCACGGCCGGGGCGGCGGTCATCGCGGTCATCCCTGCGGCTGAAGCTGCGGCGGTCGTCATGTCCTCCGCGGCGGTCATCGCGTCCACCTCTGCGGTCATTGCGGTCTCCACGCGGCCTGCGCTCAGGCTCCACATATCCTTCGGGCTTCGGAGTGAGAGCCCTCATGGAGAGCCTCATCTTTCCGGTCTTCTGGTCGATCTCGAGAAGCTTGACATCGACCATCTCACCCTCGTGGAGAACATCGGTTACGTTCTCGGTCTTCTCCCATGCGATCTCGCTGACGTGGAGCAGGCCCTCCTTTCCGGGAAGGATCTCTACGAATGCACCGAAATCGAGGATGGAAACAACCTTTCCATGGTATACCTTGCCGACCTCGGGGACCTCGCAGATGCTCATGATCCACTTGTAGGCCTTGTCCATTGCATCCTTGTCGTTGGAAGCGATGTCCACGATGCCCTTTCCGTCGACCTCGTCGATGTTGATCTCTGCACCGGTCTCCGCCTGGATCTTCTGGATGGTCTCGCCACCCTTTCCGATGACAGCACCGATGAAGTCCTTGTCGATCTCGAAGGACTTGATGCGCGGAACGAACGGCTTGTAGTCCTCGCGGGGCTTGTCCATGCACTTGCGCATCTCGCCAAGGATGTGCATGCGGCCCTCATGAGCCTGTGCCAGAGCCTTTTCGAGAACCTCGTAGGAAAGACCGTCCACCTTGATGTCCATCTGGGTAGCGGTGATACCGTCCTCGGTACCTGCAACCTTGAAGTCCATGTCTCCGAGGTGGTCCTCGTCGCCGAGGATATCGGTCAGGATTGCGTAGCGGTCATTGGGATGCTGCTCGTCGGTGATAAGGCCCATGGCAACTCCGCTGACCATCTTCTTGATGGGAACGCCGGCGTCCATGAGGGCGAGGCAGCCTCCGCAGATGGAAGCCTGGGAAGAGGAACCGTTGGACTCGAGAATGTCGGAAACGACGCGGATTGCATAGGGGAACTCGGGAGCTGTCGGGATGACAGGCTTGAGAGCCCTCTGGGCGAGGTTTCCATGGCCGATCTCGCGGCGGCCTACACCCTTCTGCGCCTTTGCTTCGCCAGTTGCGAAGGGCGGGAAGTTATAGTGGAGAACGAAGGGCTGGACGTCCTGGATCAGGACCTCATCCCTCTCCTTCATGTCTTTCTTGGTACCGAGGGTTACGGTAGCGAGGCTTTGGGTCTCGCCACGGGTGAAGATGGCGCTTCCGTGTACGCAGGGAAGGACGTCATGCTCGCACCAGATCGGGCGTACGACATTGGTCTTGCGGCCGTCTACGCGGAGACCCTCGTCGAGCACGAGATTGCGGAGAGCTTCCCTCTGCTCGTGGGCGAAGTAGCGGTTGATCATGCCGGCCTTTGCCTCCTGGTCTTCCTCGGAAAGGGTGGCAACGAATTCATTCTTGATCTGCTCGAAGCCATCCTCTCTCTCCTTCTTGGGCTTTGCGGCCTTGGCGAGCTGGTAGCACTTGTCGTAGCAAGCCTCGTGGATAGCCTTCTGGAGCTCCTCGTCCTGCTCGTCGTGGGGATAGTCCCTCTTGACGTCCTTGCCGAGCTCCTTGTTGAGTTCCTTCTGTACACGGCACTGTACCTTGATGGCCTCGTGAGCTGCCTTGATGGCGTCGAGCATCACGCTCTCGGGCACTTCGTTCATCTCGCCCTCGACCATCATGATGTTCTCCTCGGTGGCGCCGACGGTCATGTCGAGATCGGCACCTTCCATCTGGGAGAAGGTAGGATCGATGATGAATTTGCCGTCCTTGCGGATTACGCGTACCTCGGAAATGGGGCCGAGGAAAGGAATGTCGCTGGCAGCGAGGGCTGCGGATGCGGCGAGACCTGCGAGTGCGTCCGGCTGGATGTCCTTCTCAGCGGAGAGGAGCCAGATCTGGACGAATACGGCGAGGTGGAAATCTTCGGGGAAGAGGGGGCGGAGGCAGCGGTCCACGAGCCTGCTGATCAGGATCTCATAGTCGGTGGCCTTGCCTTCACGCTTCATGAATCCTCCGGGGAACCTTCCTGCGGCGTAATATTTCTCCTTGTAGTCTACCTGGAGGGGGAGGAAGTCAGCACCGTCTTCTGCTTCCTTTGCACAGTCTACAGTTGCGAGGAGGACCGTTCCTCCCATCCTTACAACAGCGGCACCGTCAGCCTGCTTGGCTACCTTGCCTGTCTCGATCTCGATTACCCTGCCATCGGGCAATTCGATTTTTTTCGTGATGATGTTCATCTGTTACTAACTTATATCGTTTCGTCTTGATAGCATGCAAAAAGGGGACTGTCCTTCGAGGACCGGTCCCCTCAGTTTTTCTCCTTATTATCGACGGAGACCAAGCTCCTTGACAACATTCCTGTATCTCTCGATGTCGACTTTCTGGAGGTAGTCCAGAAGCTGACGTCTTTTACCTACGAGGCGGAGAAGAGAACGGCGCGTTACAACGTCCTTCTTGTTTTTCTTCACGTGCTCAGTGAGGTGATTGATACGGTAGGAGAATAAAGCAACTTGACTCTCAGGTGAGCCGGTGTCCTTATTGGACTTTCCGTACTTAGCGAAAATCTCTTGCTTTTTTTCTGGCATCAGGTATTCAGCCATTTTCGCAAAAAATTTTGTTAATCAATCATATCCGCAACTTATAATCGTCGCCTGCGGATTTAGCGTGGCAAATTTACGTATAAATTCCGATAAAACAAGGCAAATGGCTCCTAAAAAGAAAGCCATTCATCGGAGAATGTGCCGGCGTATCCGCCTTTGGAGTTCCGCTTCCGGAATCCCTGTCTCCGCCCTGCAGAGAGAGTCCAGCAAGGCATGGAATTCCGGTCCATGGTTCATGTGGCGGAGGTGGCAGAGCTCGTGGAGCAGGATATAGTCTCTTTCTTCAGGAGATACTGCCACGAGTCTGAGGTTCAGGTTTATGTTCCGCCGCGCCGAGCAGCTTCCCCAGTTGGAGGTGTTGTTCTTTATGGTGACCTTGTTGTAGGAGAAACCGTATTTTTCTGCCAGCTCGCTCAGTCTCGCCGGGAGCGTGGCTTTCGCCTTCCTGCGCATGCTCTCGATGTCCTCCTCCTCCGGCATGGGAGCCTGGTCGGAGGCGAGTCTTGCCTGCATCTCGAGCCATTTGCGCAGGACCCAGTCCCTCTTCTGGACGAGAAATGCGATCCCGGTGTCGTAGGAAGCCCATGAGGGGACGGTGACAACTATCCCCCGGACAGGGTCGACCCTGATGCTGACGAGCCTTGACCGGCTGCTCTTCCTGACGATGACCTGCCCTACGGTCTTGTCCTCGAAGACTTTCTCTTTCCCCGGCATTATTTCTCCTCGGAATCCTTGTCTTCCGTGCCGTAGCCGCCTGCGGTCGAATAGTTCTTCAGCGTCACGAAGGACTTGTGCTTGTCGGAGTAGTATTCCTCGTAGTCTCTGGGTTCTCCCTGTTCCGGCACAACGTTGATATCGAAATTCATGAGCCCGATTCCGTTCGGGGCGATGTTCCCGTAGATTCGGACAGTCTGTGAAACAAATCCGCTGTTCTTCTCGCTGTCGTAGGTGAATCCGATGATGGTCCTCTTTCCGGGAGGCACAACGCTTCGGATTCCTTCGCTCATGATTATGCATCCGCACGAGGGCTGGATGTCCTCTATAACAAGCGGATAGCGCCCGGTATTGCGCACTTCGAAGCTCATCCTGATCTTCTGTCCGCGCAGGATAGGAGTGTAGTGGCGTACGGAGTCCTGGATGGAGATGGACGTGTACCCGACCTTCTGCTCGCATCCCTGCCCGGAGGCCAACGCGGCTCCCATGATGATTGCCAATGAAATGTATGTCAGTATCTTCCTCATTTCGAAACTATGATTTCGTCGATTGCGAGATCCCTCGTGTCGCCTCCCGGGACAATTTCGAGAACGACAGGCCCTTTGCTGCCGGAGAAGCTGATGTCGGCGGAAAATGCCATCGTGTCCCCGTCGTCAAGGGCGTATCCTCCAGCCGGTTTCATCTCGCCGGCTACTTTCCCGTCGATGAGCACCTTGACCGAAGCGGGAGGAGAGATGCGGTGGCGCCTCAGGCTCATGACGCGAAGGCTGATGTGCCGTCCCCCTGTTATCCCGGCGGACGGGAATGACAGCGTTGTGCCTTCCTGTGGAAGGATTGTCCATCCCCAGTGGTAGCTGCCTCCGATCCCGTCGACCCCGTCCGTAAGGGCCATCGTGGAGAGGCTGTCTCCCGATTCCTTGACCGTGACCGGAACCCCGATCAGGAGGTTGTCGTTCCATTTTTCGTTTGCCAGCCAGTCGGAACATTTCTCGCCGTAGTCGGTCATCATTGCCCCGGCCTCCGAAAGCTGCATCAGAGCGCTGGCGTCGTCGGTCTTGTAGCCGAGCACTTCCTCGATGTCGTCGGTGGGGACGGGAGTCGCAAGCAGGTATGCGACATCCCCGACCTCCTTCTTTACGGTGTATTCTCCTTTCTGGTTGCCGAAAGCAAAGGTGTATCCGCTGCCTGTCAGCCCGTTGTAGCGGGCATATTCGAGAGCAGTGTAGGCCATGTCGAAGCGTTCGCGCCTCACGAGCGTCTTTTCTTCCGGAGAGTATTCCGAATCGTCGCTGACAAGCGACCGGAACGTGTTGAGGAAGTCGTCCTCAGGGTAGTATTTCCCGTGGGTTTCGGATGTGCCGCCGTACATGGGGACCGTGACCCCGGATGTCAGGCTGGCCTTTTCCATGCCGACATAGAAGTCGGAAAGGGTCTGCGCGTTGAACGGGCAACATTGCCGGTAATAGTCCCGGATCATCTTCTCGACGTCCTGGTCAGGATCCATCAAGAGCGCCGCAAGTACGTATGAGTGCATCTCCTGGGCGTTGGAATACTGGTAGCCGCTCCCGTTGAGGAAAACCCCGCTGACGCCCATGTTTCTGTACAGCTGCAGACGCTGCTGCATTATTGACAGGATCGGGAAAGGAGTGAAGTAGTCGTCGAAGTTGTTGATATAGTCCCAGACCAGTATCTCATTGGTGATCCGACCCCATCCGACCAGGCTTTCCGAGATTGCGTGCGCATCTTCGGAACCGGATACGACAGCCGCCCGCGGGAAATTTATGGCAGAGTAGAGCACTCCCACGTTGTCGGGGAGACGGTGGTCCGGCATCTTCGCGGTTGTCATGTAGGCAGATGTGTAGAACCTGTGCCTTGGGAATCTCTCCGCCAGCTTTTCCACGAGCTTCGTGACTGCGGGAGTGGCGACTCCTGGCTTGTTGCCTGCAGCGGTGCACCTGGCGCATAGGCATGCTATCGTGTTGTCGTTGGGCATGATGGCAATCCTGTAGGACTTTTCTTCCCCTTCTCCGAGGTTGTCCACAATGTATTTCACGAGCGTCTTGTAGAGGACATCGGAGGAGAAGCACAGCTGGTCCTCTGTCCTCTTGCCGTTCACTGATGCCCAGACATCATCGTCCTTTGCCGATGCGGCAATCTTCCCTATGTTGTGCCCCCATATGCCCCAGTCTTCGCCGACATTGTTAAGCCCGAGGACGGCGGACTTTTCCTGGTCAATGTTGCAGGGGAGATAGGCTTCCCTGTAGCTGAAAGCGAAGTCGTGGGGGGAATTATCCGAAAAGTCTGCAACGGCGGGGAGGAGGTCATCCGCCTTTATTGCAGGGAGAGTCTCCGAACAATGCTTGATGTATTGGTACATAAGCCATTCCATCGTCCTGTCGTCCTTTGCCAGAAGCGTTGTCCTGTCCTGCCCGGGCTCTATCATGTAGTCGCCCTCCATGTTGGGGTCGACGTGGACGCAGACCGTGATCGTATTCCCGTCGGCTTCCGTCTCTGTGTCAAATATGGATACGGACCCGTCGTTCCTGTCGGAGAGGGCGGAATAGAGCTTCTCCGACCATGCCCTGTCGCTGGCATTCTCTTCCTTCGGAACGACGCAGAGCGCTCCGTAGATTTTTGCCTGGCAGCTTGAGAGGACAAGCATGCAGAGTGACAGGAGGAGTGCTGCCCTAGAAATAGAACGTAACATTGAGATTGATATCGAAGAGGTTCTTGTATTTTACTGCGGTCGTGACGTAGTCTGACGTGAGGACCTGGTTGTCTGCATAGAGAGTATTCCAGCTCGCATCCACCCCTATCACGATCTGCGGAGTCACCATGATGCTTCCTCCGATCGAGACGAACGTGTTCCAGTGGTCGAATGCGTCCGGCATGTAATAGTAATTCACTACGTCCATTTCCGGGGCAGTTCCGCCTCCGGCCGATATTCCGATGTAGGACCTGCTCTCGCCGTCGAACGGATACACCCTGAATGTGCCGGCGGCGTTGAAGAACAGGATGTCGGACATGTATCCGCCATCGGCCCTTGCGGACATGTAGAAACGCTCGAATGAGCGGGACGCCCCGAGCCTCAGGCTAAACATGTCGCTGTCATCCAGGAGCCTGCGGTAGTAGCCCCCGAAGGTGATGCCCCACTGGTGCGGGGTGGTGTAGGTCAGGTAGGCGGCACCGTAGTATTTCGGGAAATAGTGCCATCCCATCCCTCCCTCAAGGTCGAGGGTGAAGTCCTTCATCTCGTGGGTCCAGGAGAGTATTCCCTGTATGCCCCTTCCGTTGGGATTGTGTCCTTCCAGCCACGGGTCCAGGTCCCTTGCGGTGTAGTTTACTTTCGCCCCGAATGTGTTGTTTTTCTCGTGGCGGGCGTACTCCAGGTTGGCTACCATAAAGATTGAGGAACTGTCGCCGAAGCGGTAGCGGTGGGCTCCCGCAGCGACCATGTTCTTGAAGGAGCGGCTCTTCAGGTAATTCAGATGCCTGCGGAAATCGGGAGCTTCCATGATCGAGGGCTGGTAGTTCTTCTGCAGGACGAATGCGGAATCATACTGATGCACAGCCTCGTACGCTATACCTTTCGTGTATAGGAGGTCTCTGTTCGTAGGATCATAGCGGAGCGCGGTGTCCAGCACGGCGAGCGCCTTGTCGTTCTTCTTCTCGTTCATGAGCTGGAGCGCATATTCGGAGGAAATTCCCGAGAAGCTGTGGGTCAGCGTCGTGTTGCCGGGATAATCCGGCATGACGCCTTGGAGCAGGCTGAGGGCGTGCTCCTTGTCCCCTCTGCCGGACATCATACCAGCATCCCTCGTCAGGAATACGAGGTCATCGGGATAGTACCTTCTGCCTTCCTCGACGTAGCGCCTGACTGCCGCGGTATCTCCTGCGGCAGCAGAAGAATTCACGGCGTAGAGCAGGGCCGGGTAGTTTTTCGGCTGCATCCTCAGCAGTGTTCCGGACACTTTCCTGGCATTGTTGTAGTCTTCCTCGGCAATGCGTTCCTTGATGTAGGGAAGGGCCATCTCGGCATAGACGTTGGAATAGTATTCCCTGTCTGCGTCGCTTCCTGCCGAGGCCCATTCGTCTTCCAGCTCACCCAGGCCATCGGCTGTGCGCCCCTGGTCCGAAAGGAGCTGGGCATGGAGGTAGTTCACGCGTGTCATGTCGGCTCCCGGCATATCGGCAATGCGCGAGAGGATCGCCCCTGCGCGTGAATAGCTCTTTGTTTCGGAGAGGCAGGTGTAGAGTCTCGAGGCAGCAGCATATCTTGTCTCGGAGTCTTTCGCCCGGCGGAGGACCTCCTCGAGCATCGGGATGGCGTCGATGTAGTCTTCGTTCCTCATGTACTCCGTGGCATCTTCAAGGTGAACTCTTGCGAATTCGCTCGATATGTCATAGTCGAGAGGGAATTCCTCCGAGGCCTCGTCCAGAGTCCTTTTTGCCTCATAGTCAAAACCTTGCCGGCGGTAGTTGGTATAGAGCGCCAGCAGGTACTTCGGAGAACGGCCGTAGTGCTTCATCGCCTCGCGGAGGTAGTAGTCCTGGTCGTCGTAGTAGCCGAGGGCAGCGCTGTTTTTCACGAGGTAGTTGAGCGCTTCGAGGTTGTCCGGATTCTTGGCATAGATTTCCGCGTACAGCCTGTAGGGGTCAGCCTCATTCTGGAGCCTTGCGGTTTCAGCGAGGATGTTGGCGTAAAGTCTGCCGACTTCGCCTGTCCTGTCTGTCTTCTTTGCCAGCCTTATCTCGTCGAGAGCCTCGACCTGGCGTCCGCTGCCCATGAGGATGTCTGTCTTCTTTCTCAGCAGGGTGACGTTGCCGGGGTTCTGCATCATCGCGTCCCTGACGGCCACAAGGGCGTCTTCCGCGCGTCCCTGGCTGAGCAGCAGGTTGATGTATGCCATCTGGTAGTCGAGGTCATGCGGATTGAGCCTGACCATTTCGCCGAGAGCCTCTTCCTGGGCGCGGATGTCTCCGTTTTTCCTGGCGTCCTCATAGGCTTCGGCGAGCAAGTTGAAATATTCGTACGAAACCCTTTCGTCGTCTGGATAGATCTGGCTCAGGCGCCGTAGCCTCGAATTGGCCTCGACCGTGTTGCCCTGTCTCCTGTAGAGGGAAATCTTCCAGAGCCACAGCTCCTTGTCATAGGGCCTGGTCTCGAGCAGCTCGTTTATGTAGCAGATGGCGCTGGAGAAGTTTCCGGTGGCTTCCTCGACCCTGGCAAGAAGCTCCCTGGCGTCGACCTGGTCGGAGTCCAGCGTCACGCTCTTTACGAGATTGTAACGGGCTCTGTCATAGTTTCTTGCATGCCACCAGTAGCGTCCTGCGAGATAGTAGAGGTCCGGGTCGTTGTCGTACTTTTCCATACCTTCGTCCAGGATGCTCTTTCCCTCTCTCCAGCGGTTTTCCTCGAAGGCATCGAGCACCTGCTCGTAGTATTTCTGGGGAGTCTTGGGCGCAGCCATGAGAGACGGGCAAGCCATGCAGAAGAGCAGGCATGCGGCAAGAACAGGCAGAACCTTGTATATGAATCTTCTGATGTCCATATTGTCAGCTTTTACGGGCTCCCTGCGGGGACGGGCTCTGGGCGAATCCTTTTCGTGTCATCGTACCCCAGACCAGCTTCTTTCCGACCAGGTGGTTCCAGTAGCCGTTGAGCGAGAAGAAAACGTTGATCGGATGGTAGATGAACGGCTCGAGCAGGGACGCAAGCATGAACCAGAGGTACTCCCTCTTGTTGCGGAAGCGTGAGCCTACATGGATGTCCAGCATGACCAGAAGCAGGTTCATCATCTGGGCAAAAGTGTAGAGCGTCGCGAACACGATCCAGATGGTGTGGTAGTTGATGGCCTGCCGGAGGAAGAGATAGATGATCATCAGGTATCCGCCTGCCTCGATTACGGGGGCGGAGAGCTCGAAGATCAGGAGGTAGGGGAGCGTCAGGATGCCGTAGAGTCCGTAGCGGCTCTTTCCGACCATGTCCCAGTGGGTCATGTAGAACTGCAGCAGACCGCGGCCCCAGCGGACTCTCTGGCGCCTGAAAACCTTCAGGGTGGACGGGCCTTCTGTCCAGCAGCAGGTTTCCGGAATCTGCACGATGTTGTAGTCCTGACCGGAATCCTTCATGTAACGGATCATTCGGCCGACCATATCCATATCCTCCGCGAATGAGGTTCCGTCATATCCTCCTGCCGCGATGGCTATCTCCGTGTCGAACAGGCCGAAACCTCCGGACACGTTCTGGATGGCATTCATCTTGGCGAGGGCGTTCTTTCCGACGAGGTAGCTTCGTGTGTATTCCAGGTCCTGGAACAGAGGCAGAAGCGAATGCGGCGGCTTGACGTCTATCATCTGGCCGTTGCGGACTTCGCAGCCGTTGCTCATTCTCATGGATGCGCTGACTGCTATCATCCTCGTCTTGCTCCTCATGACAGGCCAGATCACCCTGTAGAGCGCGTTCTTGTCGATGATGCAGTCCACGTCGGTGCAGACAAAGTACGGGGTGGAGACTATGTTGAGGCCTGCGTTGGACGCGTCTGCCTTTGTTCCTCCGTTCTCCTTGTCCACGACCGTCAGCTTCTTGAATGCCGGATTGACGGACTTGTAGACCCCACGGAAAGGCTTCGTGTGGACTTTCTCGACGTATGCGTACGGAACCTTTGTCAGCTGGAATCTGTTCATCAGCAGTTCCAGCGTCTTGTCCTTCGAGCCGTCGTTCACGATCACGACCTCATAGTTCGGGTAGTCCAGGCTCATCAGGGATTCCACGTTGTTGATGATTGTCTTCTCCTCGTTGTATGCTGGGGCGACAATCGAGATCGCCGGCGTGTAGGGAGACGATCTCAGGAAGTTGTTCGTGTAGTTGTCGTCATGCGTAACCTCCCTGTGGAAAATCGACTTCGTAGCGAGAACAAGAAAGATGATGTAGCTCGTGACGATGAATCCCGAGTAGAAGATAACGAAGGTGTTGAAAAATTCGTATATAAACTCACGCATAGCGGGTACTGTCAATGTATGGACTTTCGACGTGCTCGAAGAAGATCTTGTACTGGGGCTCCGACTGCGCCTTCAGAAGCCTGAAGGCAAATGTCCCTGCGTCTCCGTAGCGGTAGAGGACGCTCAGGATGGTCTCCCTCATGTAGTAGTCGTTGACCT
>CAYTXA010000053.1:0-11737 GCA_964440865.1 uncultured Muribaculaceae bacterium
TCTGGCCGTTACGTTCTTTGTCAAGGTCGAACCGTCTTTCGGAAAGGACAAAACCGCCGCATCATGAAGAAAATCCTGACTGTTGTCTTTCTGGCTCTTTTCGCCTTCGTCGCCTCGGCTCAGGTGAAGCCCGGCATCGAGGTGCTGAGGGACAGGCACTTTGCCCCTCTCAGAGGAAAGAGGGTCGGCCTTGTGACCAATCCGAGCGGGGTGGACCGCAACCTCCGCTCGACCATAGACATACTCGCCAATGCCCCCGGAGTCGACCTTGTCGCGCTCTTCGGGCCGGAACATTGCCTACGTGGGGACGCATTTGCAGGCGACTATGTTGCGAATTCCACCGATGCGAAGACTGGCCTCCCGGTGTATTCCATCTACGGCCCCTACCGCGAGCCATCCCAGAAGATGCTGGACGGGATCGATGTCATGGTATACGATATCCAGGATGTCGGAACCCGCTCATACACGTTCATCAGCACACTGGGGCTCGTGATGCGCTCGTGCGCGAAAAAAGGCATTGAGGTTATGGTGCTTGACAGGCCCAACCCTTTGGGTGGCAACAAGATAGAAGGGTGCTTCGTCGAGGACGGATTCTATTCCTTCGTCGGGGAATTCCGGATTCCCTATGTCTACGGGCTGACAGTCGGGGAACTCGCAAGGCTCCTCAACGAAGAAGGGCTGAACCGCGGGCAGAAGGGAAATGAGACTCCGCTAAAGTGCAGGCTCACGGTTATCCCTATGGAGGGATGGCACCGTGACATGCTCTATTCCGACACTGGCCTTCCCTGGATTCTCCCGTCTCCGAACATTCCGTATGCTGAAAGCGCAATCCTCTATCCTTCAGCCGGAATCTGCGGAGAGCTAGGCTCCTATCTCGACATCGGCATAGGCTACACCCTTCCTTTCGGCACGTTTGCAGCGGACTGGATCGACGAAAACAAGCTCCTGAAAAGGCTGGAGAGCTACCACATCCCCGGAACTGCTTTCAGGACGATTGTCTACAATCCTCTTTTCGGCGGCAGGAAAGGCCGTCTCCAGCATGGAGTGCAATATTATTTCACGGATTTCGAGGCGGCTGAAATTACGCTCACGCAGTTCTATGTCATGCAGGCTGTCAATGAGTTATGGCCTTCGAGGAACCCGTTCCGCAGGGACGGAGGCGTCCGCCGCACGATGCTTGACAAAGTTTGTGGTACTGATTTTGTAATTAATTCGTTTTCGAAGAACATGAAGGTTTCGGACATGAAAAGCTACTGGGAAAAGGATGTGGCGGAATTCAGGGCTCTTTCAGCCAAATACCACATGTATGACTAACAAAAGGCAAAGGATATGAGAAACGTAATCTATGAATTATTCGCAGTTGCCATGTGCGCAGCGATGATAGCCCTCCCGGGCGACATGTACGGTCAGACCCGCCGCACGACGACGAGCCAGAGACGCACCACCACTACCACCAGCACCCAGGACCGAGGCACCGGCACCAGCACCCGCCGCGCCACGACGACAAGTTCCCGGAACACAGGCTTCACAACTCAGGACAACAATACCAGCACCCGACGCGGGACAACTACCAGAACCCGCGGATGGAACGTCGACAACCAGAACCGAGGCACCAGCGCCCGCCGGGCTACCACGACGACAGGCTCACAGAACCGTGCCACTACGACAAGCTCCCAGAACCGCGGTACCGGCGTCAGCACGCAGGACAACAGGACAAGGCGCGCGACAACTACGACAACAACTACCGCCACCCAGAACCGGAACACAGGTGCCCGCAGAGCTGTCACCACTTCCGGAAACAATAGCCAGGACAATGTCGGGACAACCACTCGCAGGACGGCAGGCACCAACAGAACCGTCATGCAGGGAGACAGGTGGAGAGTTTCGGACGACAACACCCGCGGTGCCCAGACCCGTACCAACAGCAATGTAAGCCGCAGGGGTCTGACGGCGGTAAATTCCTCTTCTTCCGCTTCCGCCGGCGAGGGGGCCGCAGTGCGACGCAACAGCAACGTCTCCAGGGCCGAAGCTCGTGGGAACAACATGATGGGAGGAGATGACAACTCCTTCAATGTCAACAACATACGTATCGAGAACAACAACGTCTACGTCATTCCTCCAAGGGAGAGGGACTTCGTCGGATACGGCAGCCTCGGAAGCTTCTGGGGGCGTGATCCCCACTACTTCGGCTACAGGGTGGACGTGCTTCCTCCGACTTATACGACAGGCCGCTTCTTCGGAATCAACTACTACTATTACAATGACGTCTACTACCGCAGATGGCGCGGCCACTACGTAGTCTGCCGTCCTCCTTTCGGAGTAGTCATCGACCGTGTGATTGACGACATGCTCTACAACACTGTCACGTTCGCATTCTACAATGCCGCGTACCATGCATACTCCGGATTCGACACCTACAGCCGCTACATAGACCGCCAGAACCGCACGATTGCCCGCAACAACGCGATCATCGCGCGTCAGAACAGCCAGATAGCCATGAACAACACGAGGGCACAGTCTTCCTATGAGATTGCTGAGCAGCTTGGCCTCGCCCAGAGCTATGCCTATGCAGACAGGGAGTACTACTATGACGACGGAGTCTTCTACATTGTCAACGACAACGGACGCTACGAGACCATCGTTCCTCCTGCAGGAGCGCTCGTGGATTCGCTCCCTGAGGACTTCGATACGATAACTCTCGGAAACGCAGAGTATTACAGGGTCGACGACACTGTATACCGTGTAACGCTCGTCGGAGGCAAGCCCTACCTCGAGGTTCTCGGACAGATGTACGGAAAGATGGCCCGCGAATACAGCCTCTATTAGGAACTGATCCATGATAGGCGTCTACGACTCCGGTTCCGGCGGCCTGTCCGTCCTGAAGGAAATCCTCCGGCTCCTGCCGGAGGATAACTTCGTTTTCTATGCGGACAATGCCCATTGTCCCTACGGGGAGAAGACTCCTGAGTACATAAAGGACAGGGGACGGGCCATAACACGGACATTGCTGGAAAGCGGTGCGGAAATCATAGTCGTTGCCTGCAACACTGCGACCGGCGCTGCGATCTCGACGCTCAGGAGCGAATTCCCTTTCATACGCTTCATCGGGATGGAGCCGGCTGTCAAGCCCGCTGCGCTCGGGACAAGGAGCGGAGTCATAGGTGTGCTTGCGACAGAAGGAACTCTCAAGGCATCCAAGTATCTGACTACCAAGGGAAACTATGCTGACGAGTGCCGGATCGAGGAACATGTGGGAAGGGGATTCGTGGAACTGGTGGAGAGGGGAGTGCTGACTGGCCCTGAGGCGGAGGCGACGGTCCGGGCGAGTCTGGAGCCGCTTCTCGACGCCGGAGCTGACACTATTGTGCTCGGTTGCACCCACTATCCTTTCCTGCTTCAGGTCATGGAAAAGATTGCAGGTCCAGGGGTCAGGTTCATAGATCCCGCTCCCGCAGTTGCCCGCCAGACAGTGCATGTCATGGCCGAAACAGGGCTTCTCACCCAGGAAGAGGCAAGGGCGGCGCTTGCGAGGGTATCCGCGCCTGTCCCGGAGAATCCGCATGTACGGCTTCTCTCTTCCGGCGATCCCTCCTCCGAGGAGAGGATTTTCAAGCTTATAACCACTAATCAATAACCATCAACACAAACTAATAACCAAAAATGTCTGATTATGGATAAAACCATTGAACTAAACCTCAACAATGTCGTTTCCTATCTGAGAAAGCGGCCCGAGACTTTCACGCGCGAGGACATCATCCGCTATATCCGGGAGAACAACGTGCGGATGATCGATTTCATGTACCCGGCAGAGGACGGAAGGGTCAAGACCCTCAATTTCACGATCAACAGCCAGGAATACCTCGAAACAATCCTTTCCCAGGGGGAGAGAGTGGACGGCTCGAGCCTTTTCCCCTCTTTCGTAAATTCCGGAAAGAGTGACCTCTACGTGATCCCACGCTACAGAACGGCTTTCATGGACCCGTTCACGGAGCAGCCTACTCTCTGCATGCTCTGTTCGTTCTTCAATGCTTCCGGGGAGCCCTTCGAGGCAGCTCCGCACAATACCCTGCAGAAAGCTGCGAAGGCATTCCATGAGAAAACCGGCCTCGATTTCGAGGCCATGGCGGAACTGGAATATTACGTGATAGCGAACGATCCGGGTGTGTTCCCTGCCACGGACCAGAGAGGCTACCATGAATCCGAGCCTTTTGCGAAGCTCAACGATTTCCGCCGCAAATGTATGTCCTATATCGCCCAGACGGGCGGCCAGATCAAGTATGGCCACTGCGAGGTAGGCAATTTCACCATGGACGGGAAGGTCTATGAGCAGAATGAGATAGAATTCCTCCCGAATCCCGTGGACCGCGCCGCCGACCAGATTCTGCTCGCAAAGTGGGTGATCCGCAACCTGGCCGCAAAGAACGAACTCGACGTGACGTTCGCTCCGAAGATCATTGTCGGAGAGGCGGGAAGCGGAATGCACATCCACATGAGGCTTATGCGGGACGGCAAGAACGTGACTCTCAATGAGAAAGGAGTCCTCTCCGACGAGGCTCGCCGCGCAATCGCCGGCCTCATGGCCCATGCTCCTGCAATAACTGCATTCGGCAACAAGACGCCGATGTCCTATTTCCGCCTGGTTCCGCATCAGGAGGCTCCCACCAATGTTTGCTGGGGAGACTGCAACCGTTCCGCCCTCGTGAGAGTTCCGCTCGGCTGGTCCAGGGGCGCGAACATGTGCGTCAAGGCCAATCCGACAGAGCAGGAGGCTCCGACCGATGCGACCGGGAAGCAGACATTCGAGATGCGTTCTCCCGACTGCTCGGCAGACATCTACCAGCTCATGGCGGGACTCTGTGTTGCCGCAAGGAAGGGGCTGGAGATGGATCCGGAGAAGGCGCTGAAGAAAGCTGCGGACACGTATGTGGACATGGATATCCACCGTCCCGAGTTCGCCTCGAAGCTTGCCTCTCTTCAGACGCTTCCTTCCTGCTGCGAGGAGTCCGCGGACTGCCTGGAGAAGGACCGCGCCGTTTTCGAGGAAGAAGGTGTCTTCACCAAGTTCATGATCGACGGCATCATAGCTTCCCTGCGCCGTTACGCTGACAAGGGGCTCTATGAGAAAGCATCGTCGGACAAGGAACTGACTGGCGAATTGGTTCGCCAATATTTCTATTGCGGATAGAATTCCCTAAATTTGCAGCCATGGCGCGGACTGTTGCCTGCGCCATGGTTTTTTGTAGCATCGAATGGTATCATCAGATCAGATAAATACGCTTTCGGAGAGGCTTTCGTCTCTTCGGAAAGTGCTTGACATAGAAGGGAAAAAGGCAAAAGTTGCGGAGCTCCAGAAACAGACCGAGGCTCCGGATTTCTGGAACGATGCGAAGGCTGCCGAGGCATTCATGAAGAAGATGAATGCCGTCAAGTCCTGGGTGACGGACTATGATGCGGCAGAGAGCGCAGTCGAGGACCTTGGCGTGCTCAGGGACATGGCCCAGGAGAGCATAGCCGGAATGGACGAGGATGTTGCCCAGACCGATGAGACAAGGGAGCTCGATTCCGAATATGCCAAGGCTTCAGATGCGGTCGATGCGCTGGAACTCAGGAACATGCTGGGCGGCGAGGGAGACAATCTCGGCGCTGTCCTGACCATAAACTCCGGTGCCGGCGGGACTGAGTCCAACGACTGGTCCGGAATGCTGATGAGAATGTACCTGAGGTGGGGAGAGAGACGTGGCTTCAAGACGACCGTGACAGATGTGCTCGAGGCCGACGAGGCTGGCATAAAGTCCGCGACTATCCAGTTCGACGGGGACTATGCCTACGGATGGCTCAAGGCAGAGACAGGCGTCCACCGTCTCGTACGCATTTCCCCTTTCAATGCCCAGGGCAAGCGCCAGACGACATTCTCCTCGGTTTTTGTCTATCCCCTTGTGGATGATACAATAAACATTGAAATAAAGCCATCCGAACTCGAGTGGGAGACGTTCCGTTCCGGCGGCCACGGCGGCCAGAACGTGAACAAGGTGGAGACCGGAGTCAGGGTCAGGCACATTCCCACCGGAATCGTGGTCGAGAATACGGAAACCCGCTTCCAGTACGACAACAAGGCAAATGCCCTCAGGATCCTGAAATCCCGGCTCTACGACATTGAGCTGAAGAAGCGCCAAGAGAAACAGGCTGAGCTCGAGGGCACGAAGAAGAAGATCGAGTGGGGCTCGCAGATCCGCTCCTACGTCCTCCATCCTTACCAGATGGTCAAGGACCACCGTACCGGATATTCCACGGCCGACACCCAGGGTGTGCTGGACGGGGACCTCGACCAGTTCATGAAGAGATATCTCATGGAAGAAGGTTCAGGCACCTTGTCCGGAGAATAGAAGAAACAACAATAACAACAATCATATGACCGAATTCAAGTACGCTCCGATGTTCCAGTTGGGTCCCGACACAACTGAGTACTACCGTCTCACCGGCGAAGGAGTATCTGTCGGAAACTTTGAGGGACACGAGATCCTGAAAGTATCTCCCGAAGCCCTCACTGCCCTTTCCCATGCGGCGTTCCGCGATGTCAACTTCCTCCTCCGCCCCGCCCACAACGAGCAGGTTGCCAAGATCCTTTCCGATCCGGAAGCTTCCGACAACGACAAGTATGTAGCCCTCCGCTTCCTGCGCAATGCCGAGGTTGCAGCCAAGGGCCAGCTTCCTTTCTGCCAGGACACGGGTACCGCGATTATCCACGGAGAAAAGGGCCAGCAGGTCTGGACCGGATTCGATGACGCTGAGGCCCTTTCCAAGGGTGTCTTCAAGACATATACGGAGGAGAATCTCCGTTACAGCCAGAATGCGCCTCTGACGATGTACAAGGAAGTCAACACAAAGTGCAACCTTCCTGCGCAGATCGACATCGAGGCTTCCGAGGGCATGGAATACCGTTTCCTCTGCGTAGTCAAGGGTGGCGGTTCCGCCAACAAGACATACCTCTACCAGATGACAAAGGCTGTCCTCAATCCTGGGACCCTCGTGCCGTTCCTCGTCGAGAAGATGCGTTCCCTCGGAACTGCGGCATGTCCTCCGTACCATATCGCGTTCGTGATCGGCGGCACCTCCGCCGAGAAGAACCTCCTGACTGTCAAGCTCGCTTCTACCCATTACTACGACAGCCTGCCTGTCACGGGCGATGAGACAGGGCGTGCATTCCGCGACGTAGAGCTCGAAAAGCAGGTGCTCGAGGAGGCATACAAGATCGGCCTCGGAGCTCAGTTCGGCGGAAAATATTTCGCACACGATGTCCGCATCATCCGTCTTCCCCGTCACGGCGCATCCTGCCCGATCGGCCTGGGCGTAAGCTGCTCTGCTGACCGCAACATCAAGGCAAAGATCGACAAAGACGGCGTATGGATCGAGAAACTCGACGACAACCCCGGCAGGCTCATCCCTGAGGAGTACCGCAATGCCGGCGATGCCGGCGGAGTGAAGGTAGATCTCGACCGCCCCATGAGCGAGACGCTTGCCCTCCTGAAGAAATATCCTGTATCCACCCGTCTGAGCCTCTCCGGAACCATCATCGTGGCGCGTGATATCGCGCATGCCCGTCTCAAGGAGCGTCTCGACAGGGGAGAGGACCTGCCCGAATATTTCAAGAATCATCCTGTCATGTATGCAGGACCGGCCAAGACTCCCGCCGGGATGGCTTGCGGCTCCATGGGCCCGACCACATCCAACAGGATGGATCCCTATGTCGACCTGTTCCAGAGCCACGGCGGCAGCATGGTCATGATCGGAAAGGGCAACCGTACCCAGCAGGTTACCGATGCATGCAAGAAGCATGGCGGTTTCTACCTCGGAACCATCGGAGGTCCCGCTGCCGTACTTTCCTTCGACAGCATCAAGTCCCTTGAGTGCGTGGAATATCCCGAACTCGGGATGGAGGCTATCTGGAAGGCTCGCGTCGAGGATTTCCCGGCATTCATCCTCGTGGATGACAAGGGTAACGACTTCTTCAAGAAGTTCGGACTCTGATATTTGCATGACACTCAAAATGAGGCTGATCCTTCGCGGGTCAGCCTTTTTGTGTTAGAATATGTCCGATGGGTGACGCCCTGAAACGGTCATTTCCGGTAATTTTACACTTGGAAAATAACAATAAACCAATAACCAGATCATGAAACGTCAAATTCTGATGGCGATGACGGCTATGCTTGCCGCATCGGCTGCTGTCTTCGGACAGACTCCTGCTTTCAAGCCCTCTGCAGATATTCCCGCCGGGACAAAGGTCGCGGAAAATGCGCTTTATCTCCGCGAGTGGCCACGCGTCGACAATCACCAGCGCGCCTACTTCAAGGTCTATGCTCCCGACGCAACCAAGGTACAGGTGGACTGCCGCAAGGTGTATGACATGGTGAAGGGAGAGAACGGCAACTGGTATGGCCATACCGATTCCCTGGCTCTCGGACTGCATTTCTACAACTTCATCATCGACGGCGCCACCGTCACGGACATCAACACTGACACTTACGGCGGCAGCTACGGCAAGTCCAGCGCCATAGAGATTCCCGAGGGACCGGAAGGCGACTACTATCGTCCCCACGAAGTGCCTCACGGCCAGGTCCGTTCTTTCGTCTACTATTCTGCCTACGAGAAGCAGTATCGCCGCGCGAATGTCTACACTCCTGCAGAGTACGAGACATCTCCGGACAAGCACTATCCCGTGCTCTATCTCCAGCATGGTATGTGCGAGGACGAGACAGGCTGGCCTTCCCAGGGCAAGGCAAACTTCATCCTTGACAACATGATCGCCGCCGGCGAGTGCCAGCCCATGATCGTCGTGATGGACAAGGGCAACTGCAGCATCAATTTCATGACTCTCGTGCAGGAGCATCCCGAGTACACCAGGGAAGAGTTCGGCGCATCCTTCACCCCTGTCCTCCTCCAGGACATCATTCCCGCGATAGACAAGAACTTCCGCACAATCCCCGACAAGTGGCACCGTGCCATGGCAGGCCTTTCCTGGGGCGGACATCAGACATTCGAGACTGTGCTTCGCCACACCGACACCTTCGCCTACATGGGCTCCTTCAGCGGCGCTCTCTTCATCCCCGAGAACCAGCTGGACAAGGTCTATGACGGAGTATTTGCCGATCCGAAGGCTTTCAACAAGCAGATCAAGGGCTTCTTCATCGGAATCGGAAGCGAGGAAGGCCAGGGTGCCCACCAGCTCTCCGACGCGCTGAATGCCAAGGGCGTCAAGAACGTCTACTACGAGTCTCCCGGTACTGCCCACGAGTGGCTTACCTGGCGCCGCTGCCTGCATCAGTTCCTCCCGATGCTCTGGAAATAGAATCGATTGTTTTAGTGTGTATTAGTTATGGTGAAGTCCGGATGTTTTCTTTCGGCACTTCTGGTGGTGTTCTGCATCTCGGCAGCCGGCATGCATGCCCGCGCTGCCGAGGCGGAGAACCCCGGAAGGCAAGTGGTTGTGATTCTGCCTGACAGCGGCAACGATGTCTCTCCATGGAGCAGTACTTCGGAGGCCGCAAAGTGGTTCGGATCGAAGGGCATAGCTACAGTAACTCTTGGCAGGAAAGCGACGTTCAGCCAGGTCCATGAGGCCATACGGCACTGCCGCAAGGAACAGGGAGTCAGCCAGGTAGGAGTGTTCGGGGCGTTCGGCGGCGGATGCCTTGCAGCTTCCGCCCAGACGGAATATCCTGATTCTCAGGCACGTCCGGATTTCTCGATTCTGGTGAACCCTTCGGTTGTTTCCGATGGGGAGAACCTGTCTGCCCGTGTGACCGGGGACACTCCCGTGACTTTTGTGGCGACGGGAACTGGCGAGGCCCGCGTGTCTCCCTCCGAAGGCATCGACTTTTTCAATGCCCTTGCCGGAGCGAAGAGCCACTCCGAGCTGCATTCCTATCCGGACTTGGAAGAGTGCCGCGGGGAATTCGAGGCTTCCCTCGGCAGGTGGCTTGAGGCGGTCCGTACCGGAGATACTGAGCCGCTGAGGAAAACGGCTGTCACTGAGCCGTTTGATGCCCACCACATGAAGCCCGACACGACGCTGCTTCTCTATCCGCAGGGTCAGAATTCTTCAGTCGGACTGACGGGCGGCCCCGGCGAAGCCATCACCGTGAGCGGCCCCGAGAGGTGGGGCGACAGGATGTTTCTCTTCAATGTGGCGGACAGTGCCAGGTTCGACCTCTATTTCCCGGAAAAGAGCAAGGCTACGGGCCAGATGGTGGTAATCTGCCCTGGCGGCGGATATTTCGTACTGTGCCTCCAGAACGAGGGCGTCAGGGTAGTGGACTGGCTGCTGGACCACGGCATAGCCGCCTGCGTGCTGGACTACCGCATGCCCATGGGGGGACACCATGCTGTGCCGATGACAGACTATGAGAATACCATGCGTTATCTCCGCTCCAGGCAGAGCGAATGGGGAATCGACAAGATCGGCGTATTCGGTTTCTCTGCCGGCGGACATCTTGCCGCCATGGCTTCCACGATATTCTCCTCGCCCGAGACCAGGCCGGATTTCTGCGGGCTCTTCTATGCGGCAATCTCGATGAGGAAGGAAATTGCCTGCCCGGTGACCTACTGGAACTGGATAGGCCGAAGCGACTACGACACTCTTCCCCAGTACAAGGAATTCCCGGCTTCCGGACTTGCCACCCAGAAGGCTCTGGAAAACTATTATTCCGGCGAGCTCAGGGTCGCCGCAGGTACTCCTCCGACATTTGTCGCTGCCTGCATCGACGACGATACTGTCCCGATTGTCAACAGTCTGGACTATTTCAGGGCCCTGCTCCCATACGGCACACCTTCCGAACTCCATGTCTTTCCTTACGGAAGACACGGATGGGGATTCGATACCGTGGAGTATGTCGACGACAAGATAGGATTCTTCCGCCTGGAGCTTTTTGGAGCGCTTGAGCGCTTTATGGAAGCAAACCGATGAATTTCTGCATCCCTGCCGTGGCGACGTCCTTGATGTGCGTTATGCGTGAATCGTGGACGGGTACGCTCTTGGGATCGATGATGTAGATCGGGGTCGAAGCCTTGCAGTAGCTGTAGAGGCCAGCGGCCGGATAAACGTTGAGGGAGGTGCCGACTATCAGCATGATGTCGGCATCTTCAACTATTTCTATGGCTTTCTCGATTTTGGGGACTGCTTCTCCGAAGAACACGATGTGCGGACGGAGCTGGGAGCCGTTCGGAGCCTTGTCACCGAGGTGTACGGGTTCATATCCCACGTCGATGACTTCTTTCTCGGAATAGGTCTGGTCATAGACCCCGTTCTCGGGACGGACCTTCGTCACCTCGCCGTGGAGATGGATTATGCGTGTGCTGCCGGCCCGCTCGTGGAGGTTGTCCACGTTCTGAGTGATGACCGTGACATTATAATCGGCTTCCAGAGAGGCGATTGCATAGTGTGCCGCGTTGGGCTTTGTGTCCCGGAGCTGGGCACGCATCCCGTTGTAGAATTCGAGCACTTTCCCGCGGTCGCGGTACCATCCTTCTATGGAAGCTACCTCTTCCGGATCATATTTTCCCCAGAGTCCGTCGTTGTCGCGGAATGTGGAAAGTCCGCTTTCTGCGCTGACTCCCGCGCCGGTCAGGACTGCAATTTTCTTTTTAGCCATATTGCCTGAAATATTTGTTTTTCAGCCAGTAGTCGAAGAGTCTGAATTTTCAATTAATTTGTAGCGATAATCTTCTAAGACTCGTTTTTCTT
>CAYTXA010000054.1:0-1134 GCA_964440865.1 uncultured Muribaculaceae bacterium
GGTGACCTGAAGTTCGGACGCACGGTGCATTCCCTTATCAAGGCCCTGTCCCGCTACAAGGACATCCATGTCGTGCTGATCGCCCCGGATGAGCTCCGCCTGCCGGACTATATCAAGGATGATGTGTGCGACCGCCATGGTGTTCCCTACAAGGAGGTTTCGTCTCTGGAGGAGGCTATCCCCGAACTCGACATCCTCTACATGACAAGGGTGCAGAAGGAGCGTTTCCTCGACGAGGAGGACTACCTGCGCCTCAAGGACAGCTTCGTGCTCAATGCCGAAAAGCTCAAGGGTGCAAAGCCCGACATGAAGATTCTCCATCCTCTTCCCAGGGTCAACGAGATCTCGACCGATGTCGATTCCGATCCCAGGGCGGCGTATTTCCGCCAGGTGGAGAATGGAAAGTTCGTAAGGATGGCGCTGATCTGCAAGCTTCTGGAGTGGAAAGACAATCCTGCCCACAGCAATCAGCCACGTCCCTGCATCAGCGATGACCCGACTCTCCACTGCCACAACGGCAAGTGCATCTGCAACAATGAGAACGTCCAGCCGCGCTTCTACATGTCCGAAGACGGAATTCCGCGCTGCTGGTACTGCGACACCAGAATAATCAAATAATAATTTTCTTGTAACGGGATTGTAATATCAGCTAGCGACATTTGCCGAGTAAAAGCTAGAGGATATTACAATCACGTTGATGAAAAGCAGACATATTGCATTTGCAAAAATCCTGACCCTGCTGGCTGCCTTCCTGGCTACCAGTGGGTTTTTTCTTTCCTGTGGGGACAAAACCGGTGCGGAGAAGCCAGAAGGCGGGGAGATTGACGTAGAATTCTCGCTTCCTGAGGCGATGAAAAACAGCCAAGGACGAGGAAACATATGATTTCAAGATCCTGTTCGGGAAAGCTCCCGAAAAGTCCGATGTGGTGGCTTTCCAGTCATCCGCTGCCAGTTTCGATATGCACATCGTCACTGTCAGCGAGAGCGTTTTCACGGTGGCAATCCCGGACAATCTAATCTCCGGCACGTATGATGTGCTGGTCAAGAGGGGCGGAAGATTGAAGAAGATCGGCACCACAACTGTCACCATAACAGGAGGTTCCGACGATATTACGCCTACTGACGGATCCAACG
>CAYTXA010000054.1:1144-11629 GCA_964440865.1 uncultured Muribaculaceae bacterium
TGCGGGAAGGATCCAGTCGCCGGGGCTGTGGTCTCGGACGGAGTGCTTGTCACGAAGACGAACGAGAAGGGTGTCTATCAGCTGAAATCCGACAAGAAATACGGCTACGTTTTCGTCAGCGTGCCGTCCGGATACGATGCTCCTGTCGATGGAGTGATGCCGCTTTTCTGGTCTCATGTCAGCGGCAGCAAGAACAAGGCGGAGAGAATCGACTTCGAACTGCTGAAGGCTGACAACGAGAACTACACGCTCTACCTCATGGGCGACATGCACATCACGGGAGGAGCCAGATGCAACGACATGGTCCAGTACAGGCATTTCATGAAGGCCATGTCCGAGGACATGGAAGCGACTCCTGGAGCAAAGTACGGGCTGACTCTCGGCGACATGAGCTGGGATTACTATTGGTACAGGGCATCGTACTCGCTCAAAAACTATGCTGCGGAAATCAGCAAGGACCTGTCCTCGACCGGAATCACGGTCTACAACACCATGGGCAACCATGACAACGACTTCAAGCAGACCGGCGATTTCGCGATGGAGAACGCCTACAGGGACGACATCTGCCCGACCTACTATTCGTTCAACCTCGGAAAGGTCCATTTCATCGTACTGGACAACATAGACTACAAGAACACCCCGGCTTCCGAATACGATGCCAGCGGGAAGATCACCAAGGACCACCGTTCGGAATACGTCTACGACTTCACGGCAGACCAGATGAACTGGCTGAAGAAGGATCTTGCTCTCGTGGACAAGGACACTCCCATCATCATGACTGCGCATGCCCCGGTCTTCAGGCCCTCAGGTGCGACCGGCCGCTCGGCCGGATGCGTCCAGCACGGAGACGGGGACTTCGGGTCCTACGACCTTCTCGATGCAGTGAAAGGCTATTCGAAGGTCCTCTTCTTCGATGGACATACCCACAACTATCTTGTCACCGACACCTACGAGCAGAGTCGCGGGTTCATAGAATTCAACGCTGGAGCTGTCTGCGGGACATGGTGGTGGGGAGGATATTATACGGAAGGGTTCAACCTTTCCCCGGACGGAACGCCTGCCGGATACACGACGCTGACCGTGAACGGAACGGATTTCAAGTGGAAGTACGACATTCCCGACTATTCCGACAACTACCAGTTCAGGGCATACGACATGAACGAGGTCAGGAAGAAGTATTCCGACCTCTCGGATACATTCGACGATGGAAAGTGGAAGGATCGCTGGGACGGCATCGTTGCCGGCCAGATGCGCATGGGAGACAATACCGTACTGCTGAATATATGGAACTGGGACAGCAAGTGGACCCTCGAGGTCACGGATCTCGAAACAGGGGAGAAGCTTGACGCTACACCCGTGAGGACATATGACCCGCTCCACCTCATAACAAACACCTATTACAGGTACTACAAGACGAAGGCTACTACATTCGTTTCGGATTCATGGCAGCACTTCTTCACGGTCACCGCATCCAGCGCGGCTTCTGACCTGGAAATCAAGGTCACCGACCGGTTCGGGAGAGTCTTCACGCAGACGATGGAGCGCCCTCTTGCGCTCGACACCGAGAATTACAGACCTAACTTATACAACTAATCAATCACACTTATGCGATTACTTAAAGCCCTATCATTGGTATTGGCACTGTGCATTCTGGGCATTTCGCCCCTTTCGGCACAGAACCGTACCGTCAGAGGTGTGGTACACGACACTGAAGGCCAGACGCTTGTCGGTGTCGGAGTGGTAGTGGAAGGCACTATCCAGGGTACTGTCACCGGAGACGACGGTACATTCTCCCTGAGCGTTCCCCAGGGAGATGTCGCGCTCAATTTCTCCAGCCTCGGATATGTTACGAAAACCGTGACTGTCTCTGCGGCAAGATCAACGGTAGACGTTGTCCTGGAGGAAGATAACCTGACACTTAACGAAACGGTCGTCGTCGGATACGGCGTCCAGAAGAAAGTGAACCTCACCGGTGCCATCACCCAGGTGGAATCCGAGGAGCTAGAGAACCGTACCTCACATTCAGTATCTACCATGCTCCAGGGATCTGTCCCCGGACTGAACATCACCACTTCTTCCGGTAACCCCGGATCGACGGGAACCATCAATGTCAGGGGATATACGTCCATCAACGGAGCCTCTCCTCTCGTTCTCATCGACGGTGTCGTAGGCGATATCGACCATGTGAATTCCAATGATATCGAATCCATCTCTGTCATCAAGGATGCCGCAGCTGCAGCCGTCTATGGCGCACGTGCCGCATTCGGCGTGATCCTCGTGACCACCAAGAACGGTTCCGGCAGCAAGTCCGGCGAAGCGACAGTCCGCTACAGCGGACGCTTCGGATGGGAGGAGCCGACAACCAGCACGGACTATGAGACAAGGGGCTACTGGTCTGTCTATGCCCTCAACAAGTTCCGCCGTGCAAGATACGGTTCCGACTACATCCTCTACAACGACTATGACATGCAGCAGCTTCTCGCCCGTGTCAACGACAAGACCGAGAATCCCGACAGACCATGGATCGTCGAGACGACCATAAACGGCCAGAAACAGTGGCGCTACTACGGCAACTTCGACTGGTGGCACTACATGTTCCGCGACCGTCACCCGGTCCAGCAGCACAATGTCTCCCTCTCTGGCGGAAACGATAAGGTAAAGTATTTCGTGTCAGGAGGATATGACCGCCAGTCCGGTATAATCAAGGCAAATCCCGACGTGTTCTCTAAGTACAACCTCCGCTCGAAGGTGGACTTCAGGATCAACAAGATAATGAGGTTCAGCAACAATACCTCGTTCTACGGTTCCACCTACAAGTACATCGGAGTCGACAATGTCGAGAACGCCATTGCATACTCTGCCGCGCACGCGATTCCTATCTTCTCCCCGAAGAACCCCGACGGGTCATGGCTCTACAAGCCCATCGACGGAATCCTCAACGGTACCTATGCAGTCGGAAACGGCCGCCATATCGTCCTCGCCGAGGGCAAGGACAAGAACTGGGACCGCACGACCGACTTCGCGAACACTTCCGAGCTCACGATTTCCCCTCTCAAGGGCCTGACGGTCGTAGGAAACTTCACGTATCGCTTCAACCAGAACAGGAACACCAACAGAAGGGTCAAGTTCCCCTACAGGCAGTATCCCGGTCAGGAGATGCAGTACTATGACTCCGGAGCCGGTCTCGACCAGCTCAGCGAAACCAGCAGGACAGACCATTACTACACGGCAAATGTCTACGCGACCTATGAGCATTCGTTCAACGATGCCCACAACCTCAAGGTCATGCTGGGAGGAAACTACGAGAACCGCGTCCGCAAGAACATCTCCAGCGTGGGACAGTATCTTCTCTCCGAAGAGCTCAACGACCTTGACCTCGTCGGAACAGCACCTGACGGAACAACAGTGATGACCGTCGGCGGAGGCCAGTCCGAGTATGCACTTCTCGGCTACTTCGGCCGCGTGAACTACGACTACATGGGCCGTTACCTTCTCGAAGTGTCCGGCCGCTATGATGGCACCTCCCGTTTCGCAAGCGGACATCGCTGGGGCTTCTTCCCCTCAGTTTCCGCCGGATGGCGTGTCAGCGAAGAGCCTTTCTTCGAGCCCGCAAGGAATGTCATCGACAACCTGAAGATCAGGGCTTCATACGGAACACTTGGCAACCAGAATGTAGCCGACTACCTGACCTACCGCACAATCAACGTGAATATGTTCGGAAGCTATACTTTCGGCGAGTCCGCTGGCCCGGCGAAGTACTCCGGAATCTCGTCCCCGAACTCTTCCAAGCTGACCTGGGAGCGTTCCGAGCAGTACAACCTCGGACTTGACGTCGACATGCTGGACAACAGACTCCAGTTCACCGGCGAGGTCTACATCCGTGACACAAAGGACATGCTCACGGCCGGAATCGCACTTCCTGCTGTCTATGGTGCAGATCCTCCCAGGGAGAACACGGCAGACCTCCGCACGAAGGGATATGAGCTTTCGCTTTCCTGGAAGGATCAGTTCGAACTGTTCGGCAAGCCTTTCGGATATGGCATCAGGGGCATGCTTAGCGACTACACCTCCGAGATAACCAAGTTCGACAACCCCGACAAGCTCTTCGCAAAGACCTACTGGGTAGGCCAGAAGCTCGGAGACATCTGGGGGTTCCAGGCCGATGACCTCTTCCAGACCGATGAGGAGGCTGCCGAGTACTCCTCCAAGGTCGACCTCTCCTATGTCAACGGACTTCTGCCCGGCGGCACATGGAAAGCTGGAGACCTCAAGTATGAGGACCTCGACGGGGACGGAAAGATCGGAATCGGCGAAAATTCAGTATACGATCCGGGCGACCGCAAGGTGATCGGAAACTCCCTGCCGCATCTCCAGTATGGCCTCACTCTCTGCGCAGACTGGATGTGCTTCGAATTCTCCATATTCTTCCAGGGAACTGGCAACCACTACTGGTATCCTGACGGGACCTCGTTCGCATTCTGGGACCATATTCCCAGCCTATGACGTCGTACCTCCCCAAGGACTTCATGGAGGACGTATGGGACTACAACAACACGGATGCCTACTTCCCGAGAGCAATCTCATACTTAGCCTACAACAGCAAGGCACAGCTCTACCACGCGAATACCCGCTATCTGCAGAACGTAAGATATTTGCGCCTGAAGAACCTGACATTCGGATACACGATTCCGCAGAAGGCCTCGCGTAAGCTCGGAATCGAGAAAGTCAGAGTCTACTTCTCCGGCGAGAACCTCGCATACTGGTCTCCGCTCTACAAGCATTCGCACTACATCGATCCTGAAGGCGCGCTGTCCAGGAGTGGATCCTACAACCGTTCTTTCTACCCATGGCAGAAGACCATCATGTTCGGTATTGACGTGACATTCTAATTTCAATCGGACGAATCATGAAGAAGCAAATATTGATATTGGCAACAGCTCTCGCTTGCCTGACCGCCTGCGACGGCATGCTTGACAAGGAACCGAAGTCGAAACTGAGCCCGGAGACATACTTTTCCAATGCCACCGAGATGCAGCTTTTCACGAATTCCTTCTACAACAACCTCCTCCCGAAGGAGCCGTATGCTGAGGAAAGCGACCAGTTCATAGACAACAACCCCTCCAACTACGTCAGGGGCGGAAACAATCGCACGACGCCGGCATCCGGCGGCGGCTGGAGCTGGGGCGACCTGCGCAAGATGAATGTAGCTCTAGCATATATGTCGAAGAATTGCAAGGACCAGAACGTGGTCAACGAGTACACCGGACTTGTCAAATTCTTCCGTGCATATTTCTATGAGGATAAGGTCAAGAGATTCGGGGACGTTCCATGGATCGACCATGAGCTCGGCTCCAAGGATGATTCTCTCTATGCCCCGAGGGACAACCGCGAGGTTGTGCTGACCCACATGATCGAGGATCTCGACGAAGCCATAAAGTACCTTCCTGCAAGCTATTCCAACGGCCATCACTACCGCGTTACGAAGTGGGCGGCTCTTGCGCTGAAGTCCAGGATCTGCCTCTACGAGGGAACCTACAGGAAGTACCACACTGAGATGAGCTTCCAGGGCAACGGCCCGGAGTACTATCTCGGCCTCGCTGCCGATGCTGCAAAGGAGCTGATGGAGGAAAGCGGTGCAAAGCTCTATTCCACCGGCAAGCCGAACCTCGACTATGCTGTCCTCTTCTCCAGATATGACGAATATCCCGAAGAGTACATTCTCTCCATCAACTTCGACTTCGGAACACAGCAGTTCCACAATGCGACCGGAGCCGCCCTCATGAACAGCCAGGGTATCCCGAGCCTTACCCAGAAGATGGCAAACGCCTATCTTATGAAGGACGGTTCGAGGTTCACGGACAAGAAGGGCTGGGAGACAATGAGTTTCGAAGAGGAAACAAAGGATCGCGACCCGCGTCTTGGACAGACTGTCCGCATCCCGGGCTACTCGAGGATGGCGGAGAATGGGGGAGTATACTCATATTCCGGAAAGACCGAAAGCCCTGACTTCCTTGCCACAATGACCGGCTACCAGATGGCGAAGTTCGTCATGCCGGCCGGAAACCAGGCAAAGGACAAGTTCGGCCAGTCCTACAATGACCTGCCCGTCATCCGCCTTGCCGAGGTCTACCTCAACTACGCCGAGGCCAAGGCAGAGCTCGGAACGCTCACCCAGGAGGACCTCGACATTTCCGTCAACCTTCTCCGCGACCGCGTCGGCATGCCACATCTCAACATGGCAGAGGCGAATGCCAACCCCGACCCGTATCTCTCCGCAGCCAACATGTATCCTAACGTAAGCGGCAACAACAAGGGCGTTATCCTCGAAATACGCCGCGAGAGGGGAGTCGAGCTTGCCCAGGAGGGCTTCCGCATCGATGACCTCTGCCGCTGGAAGGTGCTGAACCACCTTGCAGAGGATCGCGAAGGAATCTACTTCCCCGGAAAGGGCTTCTATGACGTGGACGGAGACGGGACCGTAGATGTCGTAATCTGGTCCGGCGTAAAGCCCACCGCCAAGGCTCATCCTGAAATAGAGGGTGCCGTGCTGATGGAACTCGGCAATGACATCGTCCTTTCCAACGGTGATTCCGGAAACTGGCTTCCCTACGACAAGTACGATTTCACCTTCGACGAGAACAGAGACTACCTCTATCCGATTCCTATCAACGAGCTCAAGCTCAATCCGAATCTCGTACAGAATCCCGGCTGGGATACTGTCGGGAAAGACAATGACAAGGAATAAACTTTTGTAATTTGCTGATAATATGAAACTTTCGAAAATAATACTCGCTCTTGCCCTTCCGGTCCTTGCCCTGATTTCGGCAGGGTGCCAGGAAGAGGAGGAGTCGATGTCCAAGGCTATCCTCCTGAGCGAGAGCAGCGTGGAGCTTCCTCCGATCGCGAGCCAGCTGCCGATGACGGTCTATGCCGACGCCGAGTGGGCCGCTGATGTGACTGACACATGGCTCACCGTGGACACGAACCATGGCGACAAGACTCAGGATATTGTAGTCAGCGTCGCGGAGAACCCCGGCGCCGAACCCAGGACGGCAAAGCTTGTCGTGAAGGGTTCGACTTTTGCCGGCACCATAGAGTGCACCATTACCCAGAAGGGCAACATGTACGGAGGCGTCAGCAGCTACAAGGTCTCCGAACTTGCTTCCGTAGAGGATAGCTCATATGTGGTTGTCCCGGGGCTTGAGATTGTAGCCGTCGGAAAGAAAGGCTTCATCGCCACCGATGGAAGCGATTTCGTACATGTGATCGGAGAGCCTGTATATTATGAGAATGGCAGCCAGGCTGCCGATGTCCCCGGCAAGGTCGTGGATATCCAGGGCCAGGCCGTGAAGGAGAACGGGCTTTCCGCAATCCTGCAGGACAATGCATACTTCTCCAAAGATGCCGAGGCCTCGGAGCCCGAAGCCAAGGACATCACCGAAGAGGCTGCTTCATACGCCCCTTCAAAGGTAGAGTACGTAGCCCTCAGCGGCTCCTACTCCGGCGGTGTCATCACCGTGGGCGACAAGGCTGTGGCTACCGTCGATGATCCTTCGTCCGTAAAGGGACTGGAGGACATGGAACTCCGCAACCTGGACCTCAAGGGCTACTGCATAGGCAAGGGTGACAACCTTGTCATCTTCCCAGTTTCCTACGAGGACAAGGGCGCCGCTGCAAAGATTCTTGCAGTGTTCAATGTGGGCGATGCAGAGATGAAGCAGCAGAGTGCAACCTTTGCTGCGACTTCCAAGATTACGGCAGCCGTGGGCAGCGCATATCTGCAGTATGTCCCCAACAACCTTTCCGCTACCGACCCCAACAAGAAGTACAAGCTCGATGTCTCCGGAAATGACCCGAGAGTCACCGGACCGTTCATCGGCGACTACTTCCTCTTCGTGATAAATACTCCGATAAAGGGCAATTCCGAGCTCGGAGTGAAGTTCGGAGCCCGCACTTCCGCTACCGGACCCAAGTACTGGATCGCCGAGTATCTCGACGGCAAGACATGGAAGCCTCTCTGCGAGACCAAGACTACGGACGAGATGCCTGGAGTTCCCTATACCCACCAGACAAACGCAGACGGTGGCACGAACGTCATCGTAGAGGGTGATGTCACCGTCGAGGAAAGCATGATGAACTTCCAGGTAAGGTTCCGTTGCCTCACTACTATCAGCGCCAACGGCGGAAAGCTCACGGCCAGGAATGGAGGATCCGCCCGTATCTCCGTCAAGAGCGGCGGTTCAGCCGAGACCCCTGTCACTGCCCCGAAACCTACGTTCATGCTTCTCAAGGAGGGTGATGGCCCGGAGCCCGTTCCTCCTGTACAGGCCAACATCTCCACCGATGTGCCGTACATCGCTTTCGAGGGCACGCCTGACGGTCCCAAGACCGTCGAAATCACCTCTGACCAGGACTTCACCCTGTCTGCCGATGCTGCCTGGTTCTCCGTGGACACCACATCCGGAAAGGCCGGGAAGCCTCTGAAGGTCAATGTGACGGCAGAGCCCAGCACTCTTTCCACGATGAGAGAGTCCAAGATTACGGTCACCGCAGGCATCACAACCTACACGATTCCCGTGCTCCAGAGTGCTGCAGGCCAGACCCTGCACCCGTTCATCAGCATCGCGAACGGCAACTCCATGGAGGTCTCCGGCAAGGCCGGCAGCGGCAGCTTCACCGTCCAGTCCAACGTGGATTATGAGACCGAAGTTCTCGACGGCAGCTGGCTGCATCTTGCCCCAGCTACCAAAGCTCTCGTCTCTGATACCGACGTGAACTTCACCTATGACGCCATCCCGGCCGACCTCGACGAGAGGACTGCCAGGATCAGGGTCTACAACGACGCCAACAAGGTAGAGTCCATCCTCATGGTCAAGCAGACAAGCGGTACGACCTACTTCAAGGACGACTTCGAGTGGCTTTCGGGATGGTCCGAATCCCTTGGCGCAGAGGATGCAGTCGGGACGAACAATCCTTCTGCATCTGCCCCGAACATTGCTTCCACTTCCGCCGAACTCGTAGATGTCCTGACAAAGGACCATGGATATTCGTTCATCTACGGACAGAAGGGCAAGGAATGGACTGCAGACGGGCTCCGTGATGCGAAGGTCGTCTACCTGCAGAAAAATTACCTGAAGTTCGGAAAGTCCAAGTACAATGCCGGTATCACCCTTCCCGCACTTTCCGGAATTTCCGGAGAAGCGAAGGTCGTACTGTCCTTCGACTGGTGCTGGCAGCTGACCGGTAAGATGCAGCCCGACTACATGACACTTTCAGTGGATGCAAAAGAAGGTACATTTGCAAACGGAAAGACCACAAGCGACAAGATCGAATCTACTCTGCCGACCGACGGCGACAAGAGTACGATGAAGTGGATGCATGCCGAGGTCGAGCTGACAGTCAGGAACGACGCCGTCATCACAATCCGTCCTACGGAATACAATCCGTACGTGGAGAATGAGAAACGCGGCCAGAACCGCTGGTACATCGACAATATCAAGGTAAAGGGTGTCGAATAAAATGAAATTCAGAAATATCCTGATGATGGTGGTAGCGCTGACGCTTGTCAGCACTACCACTTTTGCACGTAAGGTCAAGGGGACCGTACGGTGCGGATCCGAGCCGCTTTCCGGCGTGCTCGTGACAGATGGCGAAAACTTCGTCAGAACCAATTCCAGGGGCGCATTCAGGATGGACATCGAGGACGATGCGATGTTTGTCTATGTCGTGAGCCCGAACGGCTATGTGCCTGACTATTCCACGGGTGCGCCGCAGTTCTACCAGAAGGCCGCAGGACGCAGCACCTTCAGCTTCAACCTCCAGAAATGGGGAGACACGAACGACTATACTCTCTTCTCCGTTTCCGACCCGCAGTTCCGCAACACCGAGCAGCTCAGGATGTTCACGGGAGCTCCTCTGGAGGACCTGATCGAGCAGGCAGCCACGGGCGGCCCGAATACCGTAGGAATCGCGCTCGGCGACATCTGCTGGGACGTTACCGACCGGTTCCCGGAGTACAAGGAGGCTATCGCGAGGACGGGGATTCCTTTCTACGGGATCATCGGCAACCACGATTTCGACAAGGACGCGCCCCACGAGAAAGTGGCGCAGAAGTATCTCGATGCCTTCGGACCATACAACTATGCATTTTACCTTGGCGATGACCTCGTCATCGGTCTGAACGACATAATCTACGACACGAACAAGAACTATGTGGAGGGCTATTCCGAGAAGGAACTCTCGTTCGTACGCAACCTGCTAGCGAACGTGCCCGCTTCCACACATCTCTACATAGCTCAGCATTCTCCGCTCTATTTCGTGCTGAGCGGAAAGAAGATCCAGAATGCTGACGAGATGCTCTCGCTGCTGGAGGGGCGCAAGGTCGACTTCCTTTCCGGCCATACCCACATCATGAACAACATCGTCTATTCCGACGACATCATGGAGCACAATGCAGCCAGCATCTGCGGGGACTGGTGGGCGACC
>CAYTXA010000055.1:0-11612 GCA_964440865.1 uncultured Muribaculaceae bacterium
GACCATGTACGAATTCCAATACTCCTTCCCCACCTTGTCGAAATGACTTCCATGGGCGAATGCATGACATGCGGCGCCGTAGATGTCCGAGTATGACTCGCGCCCCTTCATCCCGAGCATGACGTCCGGCAGCAGGATCTTGGCAAGTCCGGCATATTTCCCGTATTTTCCCAGATACTCCCGTACAAGGTCGCTCTCGATGATAGTCCCCTGCCTCATCATCGGAGTGCATCCGCCCTTGAGCGACTGGAAAAGCCAGAAGCGGAGACTGCCGGGAGGAGTGTCTATGTCAAGATCCTCTGCGCCGCACCTCGTGTAGTAGTCATATCCGGCATTGTTCACGATGCATCGGCACCAAAGTTTCCTGTTCGAGCCGCTTGTAACGGTGATGTCAATCCCCGAATTCGGCCCTCTGCCGAGAGCTGAAGTCGAGGCAGGCACGATGATCTTGTTGAATCCGATGGCAAAGCCCTTCTTGTTCTTGAACATCAGGCGATAGCGGACCCTGGAGCGGTATCCCTTCCGGATCTGGTAATAGCCGTCACGGTCAGTGTAGCATGAGGAGAATTTCACGAACGAATTGCACACAACCTTGACCCCCGCAACCCCGAACGGCTTCCCGTCCGCGTTGTCCTCATCTATTATCGTGATCCTTCCGGACGGCTTGACCTTCGAACGTGTCTCCACCTCAAGCATATCCTCGTTCCCGGTCAGTCGGAACGCCTCCCTCTCGACAGCCTCCCAGTCGATTCCGTCGGCCTTTGTAGTCTCGGAATCAGGGATATAGCACTCGTCGAGAATCTCGCAGCGGATTCCCTTGGGGAAAGCGGTTCCGGACGGCACGACGGCATACTGCCAAGTCATCTCGTCCTCGGGGATGGAAGGGTCATGGTAGTAGTCTCCGTCCTTCACTATCTGATAGTCAAGAGGATGATCCATAAGATCGAATCCTGCCTTCTCCAGCGTCTCGTACTCCTTCCAGTCCCGGGGCAGGAAACGCACATACTGGTCCGTAGCCCTGAGATCCGTTCTCTCAGACTTTGTCGGGTATACCGACTCGAGTGCCTTTGTCATGTTGCCAACGGAATATGGGTCCTCCATCTGCCTGCCAAGTTCTATCATCTCATGGCTGACAGTTTCAGCAGTGGATTCGTCTTCCGGCAGGTTCGCCGGCAGCTCGTCCTTACGGCATCCCATGGCGACAAGCAGGAGCAGTGCGGCTATTGCAGCAAATGTCTTTTTCATGGTCCAATGTTTTTACGATGGCAAAGGAGACGAAAAAGACCAGTTTACGGAAATCACAATCGATTAGTTGCATTCTCCGCGCTCTCTTGCGAATGAGGAGGCGTTTTTATAAATTTGTTACAATAATATTACAAGAATCATGGGAAGAAGACTTCTTTCGGCAATAGCAGCCGCAGCTCTTGTCCTGACGGCGCAACTCTCAGTCGCACAGAACGTAAGGGAATCGGTACTCGCCGACCCGGAGAACGCTGCGAACATCTATCATCCGTATCAGCAGAGGGAAGGAAAAATGACACCTGCCCCGAAAGGGTATAAGCCCTTCTATATCAGCCACTACGGACGCCACGGATCCCGTTATCTGACCGGTGACTACTACTTCTTCGCCTCGAAAGGTCTGGAGGAGGCAAAGAGCCAGGGCCTGCTGACAAAGGAAGGCCAGGAGCTATACGACGAGTACTTTGCCATTGTCAAGGAGCACGCAGGCATGTACGGCCAGCTGACTCCGAGAGGAGCGCGGGAGCATCGCGCCATCGCCAGGAGGATGTTCAGCCGCTTCCCGGAAGTTTTCGAGTCGAAGGACAGGGACATGATCCACTGCGTCTCCACGGTCGTGCCGAGATGTATCGTCAGCATGACAAACTTCACTACGCAGCTGAACGATCTCAACCCGAAGCTGGACTTCACCTACACGACGGGTGACAAATATTTCGACGTCCTCTCCCACGACATCAACTCCGAAAGGCTCTACAAGGAAGTCGGAGACAACGAAGCAGCGATGCGGAGCAGCATCTGCCACTATGACAAGTTCTTCCGTCGCATTTTCACCGATCCTGCAGCAGCAGAAAAAGCAGTGGGAAACCCCCAGAGTTTCATAAAGTCCATCTTCAATGTAGCCTGCATCTGCGAGGATCTTGACTGGATGGGAATCAACCTCTACAAGCACTTCGACCCGGAGGAACTCGCCCAGCAGGCAATCGTGCGCAGCGACGTAGTCTACGGCCAGCTCGGGAATTCGAAAGAATGGGGAGATACTGTCGGGCACGCGGCCAGATTCCTTGCAAGGGACTTCGTGGAGAAGGCAGACAAGGCCCTTGAGAGCGGAAGCAACGTCGCAGCAGACCTGAGATTCGGCCATGATACCGGAATCCTGCCATTCCTGACCCTTCTCCAGGTCGAAGGCAACGATGACCCGAAACCATTCGCTGAGGGACATGAGACATGGAGCGCTACGAGAATGATTCCCATGGGCACGAACTTCCAGATGATATTCTTCCGTTCCAGGAAGGGGCCGGTTCTTGTCAAGATGCTATACAACGAAGCAGAGACCGCCATAAAGGCAGTCCCTGCATATTCAGGCCCGTACTATCGCTGGAGCGACCTCCGGGACTATTTCCTGAAGATTTCCGAAGACTAGAAATAATTCACGGTCTTCTGCTCGATGGCGGACATCAGCTTGTTCGCCAGACGGCTTACGCCCAGACGGAAGCCATCCTTTCCGAGCCATTCCTTGCCCAGCACGGTGGCGATAATCTGGTAGTAGCAGACTGCATCCATCGCGGATGAGATTCCGCCGGCAGCCTTGAAGCCAACTTTGCGGCCTGTCTTCTCATAGAAGGCCTTGATGCACTGGCTCATGACATAGGCGGCAGCAGGAGTGGCATTGACCTCGACCTTTCCGGTGGAAGTCTTGATGAAGTCCGCGCCATTCTCCATGGCGAGGAAAGATGCTTCTGCGATTACGTCCGGGGAGACGAGAAGTCCCGTCTCGAGGATCACCTTGAAGATGATATGGTCTTTCCCGCGAGCCTTTCCTGCATTCTCCACGCAGTCATGCAGAGCGCGGATCTCATCTCCGGCCGTCTTGAAGTCTCCGGCGAGGAAACTGTTGAGAGCCAGCACGATATCTATCTCGTCAGCACCTGCCTCGACTGCCATCTCGCACTCCTTCTCCTTCACGGGAAGGAAGCTCTGGGATGTCGGGAAGCATCCGGCGACCGTGGTCACGTCCACCTCCTTGAAATTCTTCCTTGCAGCCACGACGGAAGCGAAGTTGGGATAAACGCATATGGAGGCAGGGAGCGGATAGTCAGGGTAATCCAGCCTGAAATTGTTCACCTTCTCCACGAGCTTGGCAATCGACTCCGGAGTATCGTTGGAATGGAGGCTTGTAAGGTCCATAGCGCCGAAGCACTGCCTGAACACATCATTCGAAGCGACATTGGGGAGATTCTTTGCGATGATCTCGAGATTCCTGTCTATTGCTTCCTTGTCCGGCCAATAGCCGTACTTTTCCAGTAATGGGTGGTTCATGTCTGTATAATAATATCTATCCTTTGATCTGAATTCGGAAACCTTCGTCAAAGAGAGGTTTCAGCAGGGAGCGCATCTCCTCCGGCGTAAACTTGCGGAGCCCCGCCTGAGGAGCCTCACGGTCAAGCGTATACGCCATGATTTCGCGGGGACGGAGCTTCCGCACGATGTCCATCCACGGTCCGAGAACTTCGGGCGAAGACGTGTCGAAATTCCCGCTCCGGAGGAACATCGTCTGAAGGATGAAATCTCCATGGAACTTGCCGAGATCACGCACGATGTCGTCGACATTGTATTCCCCCTGCGGCTGGTTGATCTTCGCAGCCAATTCCCCGGTCGGAGCATCGAGCTTCATTATGGGGTTATCAACCTTGCGGAGCGCCTCGAAAACATCGTCGCGGCAGACCCTGGTCGCATTGGAGAGTACAGAAATTTTCGAATCGGGATAATATTTGTCCCTGAGTTCCAGGGTGATGTCTATAATTTTCGCGAAATCCGGATTCAGGGTCGGCTCTCCGTCTCCGGAGAATGTGATCGAATCGATAGGAGTTCCCGCAGCCTTGCACTCGGAGAGCTTGCCCTCGAGCGCCGCCCTGAGGTCATCGGCCGACGGAATGTGCCTGTCACCCCTTCCGTCCTTGTTCCATCCGCATTCGCAGTAGATACAGTCGAAATTGCATAGTTTCCCCTCCTCGGGAAGCAGGTTGATCCCGAGCGAGGAACCGAGCCTTCTGGAATGGATAGGCCCGAACACTATCTTCTCTCTCATCATGGCTTAAAATCCTTTATAAGAAGCGAATCCACGGGGAAAATGACAGGATGGAGAGCCCACATGCGCTCTGTCGAGTCATATGACCATGAAATCGTATCCGTTGCATAGTTTCCGGAAAAGACCTCATCCATCATCCTGGGAATCTTGATGTTTTTCATTTCCGCAACACGGCGGAGGCTGTCCAGCTTCTGCAGTCTCCTCTGGCTCGCAGTCAGTTCCGTGAGCCTCGCATCGAGGATGGAACGGGCCCCCTCGAAAACCTTCGCAAACTCTCCCGGATCCCTCGTGTAACTGTCCACGGAACGGCGGTAATCCTCCACAGTGTATCCGTGTTTCTCGAAAATCGGCTCATAGACCTGCATCGTGTCCGCCTTTGTCCTAAGCTGGGACGCGCCGATCCACTCATCCGCGAGAAACATCTCCGCATAGATTTCCGACAAGTCCTTTGCTGGAATGACCTTCCCGCCCCTGGAACAGGACGGGAAAAGCACAAGCAAGACCAGGGCAACGAGCGCCGGTATCCGGAGGCTATGCATCAGATTCTGCTGCAATGGATTACCTGAGCACTGCCCCGAACTGGGACTCGAAGGTCCTGAAGATCTTCTCGACGAACTTGTCGACTTCCTGGTCAGTCAGAGTCTTGTCCGGATTCTGGAAGAAGAAGCTCATAGCATACTGTTTCTTCCCAGCAGGAATCTTGTCTCCACGGTAGACATCGAAGAGCGACACATGGGTCAGCACCTTTCGGATAGTCTTCATAGCACACTTCTCCAGATCCTCATAGCGGACGCTCTCGTCAAGCAGCAGGGCAAGATCGCGGCGTGTTCCGGGGAATTTCGGCATCTCGGTGAACTTGACCTTGACCCTCTTGATAAGAGTGAAGAGCTCAGGCCAGCTGATCTCGGCTGCGAAAACGGGCTGACGTACCCCCGTGAGGGCAGCCAGCGAGGGGCTGACAGTTCCAAGGGTGCAGAGAGTCTTGCCTGAACCGGGAGTCTTGTAGACAAGTCCTTCGGAGAAGATATCCGACGGAGCTGTCTCGGTCTCGAGGGTGTACGGGTCGACTCCATAGCGCCTCAGCAGCATCTCGACATAGCCCTTGAGCTGGAAGTAGCTGCTCTTGCCGCCGGCGTTCCTCCAGGACTTCTCGATCGGGCCGGTCATCATCAGCGTGAAGCACGTATGTTCCTCATAGGAAGCGAGCGTCTTGCCGTCCCCTTCGGGAAGTCTCTGGTATACAGAGCCATACTCGAATGTCCTCATGGTGTGGACCTGACGGTTGATATTGTATGCGAACACCTCGAGACCTCCGAGGATCAGGGTCTGCCTCATGACATTGAGGTCAGAGCTGAGCGGATTCACGATATGGACAAGCCTTTCGGAAGGGAAGGTCTTGAGGTTGTCGTAGTAGGCAGATTTCGTCAGGGAGTTGTTCATAGTCTCGACGAAACCATTGGCAGCCAGGAAGTTGGAAATGTAATTGCGCGTTGCCTCGGGCTCAGGGCTCGGGGACGGGGTCACTGAAATGTGGACCTCGCTCGGGAACTCGACATTGTTGTACCCATAGATACGGAGGACTTCCTCGACGACATCGCATTCCCTTGTCACGTCGACCATATATGTAGGTGCGGCAACACGTGCGCCGCCTTCCTTCTTCTCAAGGAAATCATAGCCAAGATAACCCAGGATCTTCTCGATGGTGTCATGGCCTATCTTCTTGCCTATCAGCCTCTCCATCCTGTCGTAGTCGAGATCGATCTCAGCCTTCCTGAAAGGCTTCGGGCAGAATTCCTGCATCTTGCCCTCTATGTGTCCGCCGGCTGTCTCAAGTATCAGCAGGGCAGCCCTCTTCGAGGCATACTCGGTGATGAGCGGGTCAGCACCGCGCTCGTTCCTGTAGGAGGCATCTGTCTGGATCGCATGCTTCTTCGAAGTCTTGCGGATTGAACCAGGGTCAAACCATGCGCTCTCGAGGAACACATCCGTCGTAGAGTCGGTTACGCCGGAATCCAGTCCGCCGAACACTCCTCCAAGGCACATCGGGCCCTTGTCGTCGCAGATCACGATATCATTGGCATCGAGCGTGCGCTCAACCCCGTCGAGTGTCGTGAGCTTCTCGCCTTCCTTAGCCCTTCTGACAATGACCTTTCCGCCGGAAATCTTGCCGGCATCGAAGGTATGGAGGGCCTGGCCGAGCTCATTGAGCACATAGTTGGAGACATCGACTACATTGTCGACCGGATTGAGGCCGACAGCCATAAGCCTTTTCTGCATCCATTCAGGAGATGGGCCGACCTTGACGCCCCTGATGGTGAGACCCGTGTATTTGGGAGCTGCCGTAGCATCCTGTACCTCCACCGGGATGGCCTCGCCTTCGCCCTCCTTGAACGCAGACACGTCAGGCAGATGAAGTTCGGCACGCTTGCCACGGAGCTTGAGCCATGCATAGAGGTCGCGGGCAACTCCCCAGTGGGAAGCGGCATCGATCCTGTTCGCAGTGATCTCATACTCGATTACGGCATCTGCCTTGAGGTGCAGGTAATCCTTGGCAGGTGTCCCGACGACTGCATCGTCAGGAAGAACCATGATCCCGGCATGGTCGGTGCCGATGCCAAGCTCGTCCTCGGCGCAGATCATTCCGAATGACTCCTCGCCGCGGATCTTGGACTTCTTGATCTTGAAGTCTCCCGGAAGCACGGCACCCACTTTGGCAAGCAGGACCTTCTGGCCGGCGGCAACGTTCGGAGCGCCGCACACTACCTGGTAGGGTTCGCCCGCGCCGTCATCCACCTTCGTGATGTGGAGATGGTCGGAGTTGGGATGCGGTCTGCACTCAAGCACCTTCGCTACAACAACTCCGGCAAGTCCTCCGGGAATCTCTTCCTGTTCGGTAAGGGAATCGACCTCTATGCCGATGGAAGTTATGGCATCTGCCACCTCCTGCGGCGTGAGGTCGCAGTCAATGTAATCTTTAAGCCAACTGTATGAGAGTTTCATTTTCCGATGATTATTATTTTCCGATATCTTCCTTCGCGAAAAGCGAGGAGACGAATTCTTTCTTGTCGAAGACCTTGAGGTCATCTATTCCTTCCCCTATCCCGATGAATTTCACGGGAATATGGAACTGGTCGACAACTCCGACAACGACACCGCCCTTTGCCGTACCGTCGAGCTTCGTGATGGCCAGAGACGTGACAGAAGTAGCCTTGGAGAATTCCTTGGCCTGCTGGAATGCATTCTGCCCGGTCGAGGCATCGAGCACAAGCATGACTTCGTGGGGCGCATCAGGGATGACCTTCCGCATCACGTTCCTGATCTTCGTGAGCTCGTTCATCAGGTCGATCCTGTTGTGGAGACGGCCTGCGGTGTCGATGAGTACGACGTCCGCCCCTTTTGCAACGGCAGACTTCACGGTATCATACGCAACGGAAGCCGGATCAGATCCCATCTCCTGACGGACGATATCGACCCCTGCCCTCTCTGCCCAGATCACGAGCTGGTCGACTGCAGCTGCACGGAAAGTGTCCGCGGCGCCGAGCACAACTTTCTTTCCCTGAGCCTTCAGCATGGACGCAAGCTTTCCGATAGTCGTCGTCTTGCCCACTCCGTTCACTCCGACCACAAGAATCACATAAGGCTTTTTTGAGAAATCGAAAAGCGGCTTGTCTTCCTCCTCGTCCACTTTCATCAGCTTCCCGATCTCGTCGCGGAGCATATCCGTGAGCTCATCAATGGACATTTACTTGTCCTTCTCAACCCTCACCTCGAGGTAGTCGATGATCTTCAGGGTCGTATCCACCCCCATGTCGGAGGAGACAAGAGCCTCCTCAATGGCATCGAGCACATTTTCATCGACCCTGGAACGGCCGACGACGGCTCTGGAAAGCCTCTTGAAAAAGCCTTCGTTCGTCTTTTTTACGCCTTTTGAGAATATACCCATGGTTCTTGCAGTTTATCAGACAAAGATACTGAAAAAAAGGCATAAAAAACAGTCCGGCTCCCCTTGGGAAGCCGGACTGTCCTATACTTGCAGGAAATTACTTCTTGTTGAAGAAATCCTTTTCCTTTCCGGATTCGATAAGCTGCTCCGTGAAGACATATGCTCCGGTCTTGGGAGACCTGTCGAGACGGCTGCACTTCACCATGCTCTTCGCGCCTTTCTTGGCGTCGAAGGTTGCGACTGCTTTCTTTGCCATAGTTCGACGTTATTTATTTGATTTCACGGTGAACCGTTACCTTGTGGAGGAACGGATTGTACTTCTTCAGTTCAAGACGGCCCGGAGTGTTCTTCTTGTTCTTGACGGTGATGTAGCGGGACATTCCCGGAACTCCACTCTCTTTCTGTTCGGTGCACTCGAGGATTACCTGAACCCTGTTGCCTTTAGCTTTCTTTGCCATGGTTACCTGTTCAATTAATTGTTATACGAGGCCGACGTAGCCCTTCTTCTGGGCTGCCTTGAGAGTTGCGTCAAGACCATTTTTCCTGATAGTCCTCAGTCCCTTTGCGGAAACCCTGAGGGTAACGAACCTCTGCTCGCTCTCTGACCAGAATTTCTTGGTCTTGAGGTTCAGCTCGAAGGTACGCTTTGTGCGGAGCTTGGAATGGGCGACGTTGTTGCCGACCATTCTCTTCCTTCCGGTGATTTGACAAACCTTTGCCATTGTATCTTATTTTTATTGTTATCTAAGTGTTTTCTGTCAATCCGAGCTCTCAACGAGCCTTTTACAAGGATTGCAAATTTCGTTCAAAAATTCCGTAAATCCAAGAAAACTACAGGATTTTGAAGAATCTGCGCCAACGTATGTTCTTCGGGAAAGGCTTGCCGGCGTCTGTCGACAGCCATACGACCGAAGGTCTTCCGACTATGTGGTCCTCGGGTACAAAGCCCCAGTACCTTGAGTCAAGGGAATTGTGGCGGTTATCCCCCATCATGAAGTAATAGTCCTGGGCGAACGTGTAGCTGTCCGCTTCGACGGAATCTATCAGAATCCTTCCATCCGCCGTCACTTCGAGAGTATGATGCTCATAGTCTCTGATGATCCTTTCGTAGAGCGGAAGATTTTCTTCTGAGAGGCTGACCGTGGAGCCCTTCGCAGGGATCCAGAGCGGTCCGAAATTGTCGCGGGTCCATCCGCTGTCGTCCGTGAACGGGAAGATGAGGCTCGGCGAATCAGGATAGTCGGGCGGAGCAACGTCAACGTTCTCCTTGACCGAAATGACGTTGGGACAAGATGCAATCTTGGCGACCATGCCCCTGGTCAACGACATCATCGGATATCCCGGCAGATTCTGGTCATACCACAATTCATTGACATTCAACCCGATCTTTTCGAGTGTCCTGGGATTGATCGTGGTGCCGTTCGTCTCGACCCTGTAGGAGGTCTGCTGACCTGGCCAGACTTCCAGCGAATCCTTTCCGATCATCACTCTTCCATCCACGATCCTGAGAGTATCGCCTGCAACGGCAACGCATCTCTTGACGTAATGGTCCTTCTTGTCGGACGGACGCACAATCACAGGCCCATAGGCCGAAATGGCGCGTTCTTTTCCGATTGTCCTGCACAATGCGTAATAGTCTTCGCCCGGATCTCTGGTGAGCACCGTGTCGCCGTTCGGGAAATTGAACACGACGCAGTCGCCTCGGCGGACATTGCGGAATCCCTTCAGCCTGCGATACTTCCAGTGGAGAAGCGTCGAATAGGATTCCTTTCCGAATATCACGTTGTGCGTGAAGGGGATGGTAAGCGGAGTCTCGGGAATCTTGGGACCGTATGCGAGCTTGCTTACGAACAGATGGTCTCCTGTCAGGAGAGTGCTCTCCATTGAGGATGAGGGAATCTTGAAAGCCTGGAAGAAGAAAATATTGATGAATGTCACAACTACGACTGCAAAGATGATGGCATCAAGCCAGTCAAGCAGCGAGTTGCGCTTCTCTCCCTCCTTGTACTCCTTCTTCCAGAACATCCACTTCACCTTGTGGGTGATGTGATGGTCGAAGATGACGGCAAGACCGAGAAGCCACCAATAGTTTCCGAGCCAGACTACCCAGGCAATATACAGGACCGACCAGAAAACCAGCCTGGTCCACTTGCTCTGGTATAATTCCCTGAGGCTCATCTGCCTACTTTACGGAATTGACAATAGCCTCGAAAGCCTTCGGGTTGTTCATCGCGAGGTCGGCAAGGACCTTGCGGTTGAGACCTACGTTCTGCTTGGCGAGCTTGCCCATGAACTGGGAATAGGACATTCCGAAAGAGCGTGCGGCAGCGTTGATCCTCTGGATCCAGAGGGCGCGGAATTCACGCTTGCGGTTCCTACGGTCACGATATGCGTAGGTGAGTCCCTTCTCATAAGTGTTCTTGGCTACGGTCCAGACGTTCTTTCTGGAGAGGAAATTTCCGCGGGTCCTCTTGAGGATCTTCTTGCGGCGGGCCCTGGAGGCCACTGAATTTACTGATCTTGACATGATGTTTTGTTTTGCGGAAACAGTGATCCTTCACGGATTCTTCAGAACTGTTTTCCGGGTTCTACATGTTTTTAGCGGACGAGGAGCTCATTGACCTGCTTCTCATTAGTCTTGTGGAGAATTGCGAAGTGGTCGAGGTTTCTCTTCTGCTTCTTGGTTTTTTTGGTGAGGATGTGGCTGTGATAAGCATGCTTCCTCTTGATCTTGCCTGTTCCGGTAAACGAAAAGCGTTTTTTGGCACCGGAATTAGTCTTGAGCTTTGCCATTTTTTTGTTTGTTGATTATTTACTGGTCCTTCACAGGACCCTTATTCCTTGTTTTCTTCTTCAGCAGTCTGCGCCGTCTCGCCCTCTGAAGGAAGTTCCTTCTTTGCCTTGGCAGGCTTCTCGGGGGCCTTCTCGACCTTCTTCGGCTGCTTCTTCGCGATCGGAGCGATCGTCATGGTCATCCTCTTGCCTTCGAGCTTGGGCATCTGCTCCGCACGGCCATAGTTTTCGAGCTCTACGGCAAAGCGGAGGAGAAGCTTTTCGCCCTGTTCGGAGAACTGGATGCTTCTTCCGCGGAAGAACACCGAAGCCTGGACCTTGTTGCCGTCCTCGAGGAATTCCTGCGCATGCTTGAGCTTGAACTGGAAGTCATGGTCATCGGTGTTGGGCCCGAAGCGGATTTCCTTGATGACAACCTTGGTGGCATTCTGCTTCATCTCCTTGGCTTTCTTCTTCTGCTGATACAGATATTTCTGATAGTCAAGGATTTTACAAACAGGAGGATCGGCTGATGCCGCTATCTCCACGAGATCAAGTTCAAGGTCCCTCGCC
>CAYTXA010000056.1:0-11560 GCA_964440865.1 uncultured Muribaculaceae bacterium
CTCCGACAGGCATGCCGTCATTCTTGACGACGCACTGTCCCGAGAGAGAGTTCAGATAGTCGTTGTAATCTATGTAGAAATGGACTCTTTCCTGAGGAGAGACTGTTACGGGGAATGCGCAGCGGAAGAACACCTTGACAGTGCCGGGATAGACTGTCAGGCGTTTTCCCGGAGGGACATTCCGGATACTGACAGGCATGTCGGCCTCGATCTCGACATAGCGCACGACCTCGATGCTGTAGGTGATCTTTTCCGCAGAACAGCGGATCCCGCGCAGCTTCTCGAGGGCGATTTCTCCGGACACGGACTTGTCCAGGTCCTGCAGATGAAGCGGTTCGGTATAGACCCTGTCTATGTTCTCCAGCTTGTAGGGCTCTCCGTATATGGTCACGGAATCGGGCTCAATGTCGAACGCCCCGGTATTGACATACTGGGGCCTCAGGGTCATGCTGAAGTTGGGGTGGACAGGCACCCTCTTGCTGTTTTCCTTCGGGAAGACGAACCGGAGGGAGTCCGTGAGCACGGATTCTATGTTCGTGCCGTTGCCCAGCAGCCTTCCCGCGCTACGTTCTATGGCGTCTCCGGTCAGGGAGAATTCGTCTCCGGAGACATGGTGCAGGTCCCCCGGATCCACGTCCATGACAAGCGGAGTGCCCCTGACGGACCTCTGCATACGGTAGAAGTCAAACCCGGTCGCGCGGCACCTCGCCGTGATCACTGCAGTATTGGACGAAAGGCGGGCATATCCGTCAAGGTTGCTTCGCGCCGTCACCGCTATGCTTACCATGTTGGTATAGTTCAGCGACAGGCTGTGGAGCACCCATATGCCGAAAGCCAACAACAGGGACAACACAAATGCCGAAATGTTCCTGCCGTTGGTTTTCAGATACTTACGGATATTTTCCCAACTATTGTCCAAGTTTCGGTACGCCTACTCTAGCTGTTCTGGACAGGTGTACCTTCCGCTACGAGGGCGGTCTTCTCGACGCGGAGCTTGATCTCGCCGTCGACCTTGACGAGGACAGTAGTGTCCTTGACCTCGTCAACTACGCCGTGGATGCCGCCGATCGTGACGACCTTGTCTCCCTTCTTCAGTCCGGAACGGAACTTCTCCTGCTCCTTCTGCTGCTTGCGCTGCGGACGGATCATGAAAAGCCACATCACGACGAAGATGAGGAGGAGCATTATCCAGAGGCTCGCGCCGGAGCCCTGGGGTGCGGCTGCGGCAGAACCTGCAGCCTGCAGGATGATCGTAAGAATATTCATGGTTATTCAGTTGTTTTGTTTTCTTCTTTCTTTATGAGCTTGTCGAGGACTCCGTTGACGAACTGGTAGCTGCCGGGAGCGCAGTAGAACTTCGAAATCTCAATCCACTCGTTCATTATTATTCTCCTGGGTGTGTCGGGGAAGGCGTCAGCCTCCGCAAGCCCGAGGATAATCGCAGTCACGTCGGTGGAGAAAAGCCTCTTCTCGTCCCAGTCCTTGACAGAATCCTTGATTTCTCCGAAATACCGCTCGCAGCCAGTGAATGCCGTGCGGAGGAGCTTGTGGACAAATGCGCTATCGCTGGAGAGGGATGTCGTTCCTTTCTCGCGCGCCATCTCGTCGCTCTGGTAGAGCTCGGGAAGCCGCCACGGATTGCCTTTTGCCAGAGACGACAGGGTTCTGCAGTCCCAAGTCAGGGCATACTCGAGGTCATCCATCCAGAAGATGTCCTTCTCCTCGAGAAGGTCCGCGATTTCCTGATTGCCGGAAAATTCCTCTTCATAGATCTTCGTGAAGAGGGCGCAGTCCTCGGAAAGGGATGTTTCCGGGGAAGACATATATTTCTTGTAGTAGTCCTTCGTGACTATGGAATCGAGGATGTGCTTCACCTGCAGGTCGTAGCCGCTCCAGGAGAGCTTCTTCTTGTCCAGAAGCTTCTTTATGTCCCTGTCCTCAGCTACGAGGGTGGCAAGCGCATTCTTCGCGAATTTCTCGTTCGGAGAGAGCTCCTCGGGAGTAGGATTGAACTTGTTTCTGCCCGTCTCTATCCTCCTTGCGGCCTCCGCAGTGATCTCCGGGATGATCGCCAGCATGAAAAGATAAAGGTCGCGGGTTGCCTCGCAAGAGGAATCCAGCTGACGTCCCGCCTCCTCGAGACTCATCCCACCTCTGACGACATATTGATATAAGACCTTGAAAGTCTTTATTCTGAGGATTCTCCTGTTCAACATATCTGTAGTAAGAAAAAATTTCTGCAAAGATAGTTGATTATTCGAAATTATCTCTAAATTTGACCCGGATAAATAAAGCGACAGCTTATGTACAAAGATCAAAATGACGACTATCGCGGAAGCAGGTATCCCCGTGGCGACCGCTACCAGAGAGGCGACAGATTCTCCAGAAGCGACCGCGCGCCGCGCGGCGACCGCTATCAGGGAGATGACCGCTACTCGAGCGAAGAACACTCCTCTTCCGACGAAATCTATTCCTGCCCTGTAAAGGCCGGGAAGCGTACGTACTTTTTCGATGTAAAAGCGACAAAGGACAACAGCGATTTCTATCTTACCCTTACCGAAAGCAAGCGCAGGGTCGAGCGTGACGGACGCTTCTCCTACGACAAGCATAAGATTTTCCTCTACAAGGAGGATTTCGAGAAATTTGCAGCAGGTCTCCAGGACGCAGTCAACTACATCAAGACCAACTGCCTGAACGGCACCCCCGACACGAGCTTCGAACAGCAGCACGAGGACAGCGCCCAGCAGCCGGCAGAGGAGTACGAAGATGCTCCCCAGGAGGAGGAAAAGCCTGAGGATGACGAGTCCGAGGGCGTTCCCGGACAGTTCTAGAGAACTTTAAGCCCATTATGGCCGGACACAATGTTCCGGCCATTTTTATTGCCCATGGCAAAGAATGCAAATATGGTTGTGCTCCTTACAGGGGGCAGCAGCGGAATCGGAGCTGCCGCCGCGAGGATGCTTGCCCAGGCGGGGATGACCGTCTATTCAGCCTCAAGGCATCCCGCAGGGGCCGAGACGTTCCCTTCCGGCGGGAAAATTGTGCCGGCAGTGCTCGACGTGAATGATGCCGCGGCTACGGAAAGGCTTGTGGATCAGATAGTCCTGGCAGAAGGAAGTCTTGATGCCGTCGTCTGCAATGCAGGGAACGGGATGGCCGGCTCGGCGGAGGATACGTCCGAGCAGGAGTACCGCTACCAGTTCGAGACGACGTTCTTCGGAGCAGTGAAGACCGTGAAGGCTGCTCTTCCGGTGATGAGAAGGCAGGGCCATGGACGTATAATAACCGTTTCCTCCGTAGCCGGATTCGCCCCGATCCCCTACCAATCGTTCTATTCCGCCGCAAAGAGCGCACTGCTCTCGTGGACAGAGGCTGTCCGCTCCGAGGTGCGCCGGTTCGGAATCCAGACCTGCGTGATCCTCCCCGGCGACGTCAGGACAGGGTTCACTGCCGCAAGATGCATTGCCGCAGCAGCAGAGTCCGGGGATTCCGCCTACTACGCCACGATGCACCATTCCATCGCCACGATGGCCAGGGACGAGCAGAACGGGATGAGCCCGCAGGTGATTGCGCGCGTTATTATCCGACAGCTGCGCCGCCCAAGGATGAGGGCAAGCGTGACCCCGGGGGTCCTCTACAAGGGCATACGGTTCCTCATCCGTGTGCTGCCGGACACCCCCGTGATGAGAATCATCGAATATCTCTACAAATAATAAAGGATTCCTATCGTTTAAAATAAAATTTGATAGCGTTTTTGTTTTTCTGAAAAATAGTTTTTAACTTTGGAATGAACCCGAAATATCACCGGTACAACACTAAGACAACCAAAGTAAATGTCAGGAAAACAACTGCTGCTTGGGGACGAAGCTCTCGCCCTTGGCGCTCTTGATGCCGGATTGAGCGGAGTCTACGCATATCCCGGCACACCCTCAACTGAAATTACCGAATTCATCCAGGCCTATGGCGGCCCGGGAATCCACAATCGCTGGAGTTCCAACGAAAAGACTGCCATGGAAGCGGCTCTCGGAGTCTCATACTCCGGAAAGAGAGCACTGGTATGCATGAAACACGTCGGCATGAATGTCTGCGCCGACGCCTTCATGGGAGCCGCCATGACAGGAGCGAACGGAGGGCTCGTGGTCGCCTCATGCGACGACCCCTCCATGCATTCTTCCCAGAATGAGCAGGATTCCAGATTCTATGCCCATTTCGCGATGGTTCCCCTCTTCGAGCCGGCGAACCAGCAGGAGACATACGACATGACCCGCGAGGCATTCGACCTTTCGGAGAAATACGGGATTCCCGTACTCCTGAGACTGACAACCCGCATGGCCCATTCCCGCGCCGTCGTCCAGCCGTCGGAGCGCAGGGAGCAGAACGAGAAGCACTTCCCTCCGAAGGAGAAGGAGCGCCAGTGGGTACTTCTGCCTGCGAATGCGAAAGTCCGCAACGTGCAGCTGATCCGGGACTACGAGGCACTGAAGGAGGAATCCGGAAAATCCGTCCACAACACTCTCACGGACGGACGCGACCACAGCATGGGCATCATCACATGCGGAATCGCGGCCAACTATCTCGAAGAGAACTATCCTGACGGATGTCCATACCCAGTCCTCAAGGTACGGCAGTATCCGTTCCCGGAGAACAAGGCAAGGGAACTTGCGGCCATGACGAAGACCATCATCGTAATCGAGGAGGGACAGCCCATGGTCGAGGAGGCCATGATAGGAATGTTCCCGAGCGGAATTACAATAAAGGGACGCCTCGACGGGACGCTTCCCCGCACCGGGGAGCTCAGCCCCGATTCCGTACGCGCCGCCCTCGCCCTTCCGGCGCTTCCCGTCAGGGAGAAGAGCGAAGTCGTTGTCCCGAGGCCGCCGGCACTCTGCGTAGGATGCGGCCACAGGGACTTCTACACCGCCCTCAACGCAGTGATCAAGGATTACCCGACGAGCCGCGTATTCGCGGACATCGGCTGCTACACCCTCGGATGGCTCGCTCCGTTCCATGCGTTCCAGACTACAGTCGAGATGGGCGCATCGATCGGGATGGCTGCGGGGGCGTCCTACAGCGGGGTATGGCCAGCAGTCGCAGTGATCGGAGACTCCACATTCACGCACAGCGGAATGACAGGCCTGCTCGATGCCGTCAACGGCAATGCAGACGTCACGGTCTGCATTTCGGACAACCTCACGACGGCTATGACCGGAGGACAGGATTCCGCAGGCACGGGCAAGCTCGAGAAAATCTGCGAGGCCCTCGGAGTAGCTCCAGAGCACATCAGGACAATCACTCCCCTTCCGAAGTACTACCCGGAGATGGAGCAGGTGTTCCGCGAGGAAATCGAATACCACGGCGTGTCCGTCGTGATCAGCCGCCGCGAATGTATCCAGACAGCACGCCGCCACGCCGCGGCAAAGGCTGCCAGCAAAAAGAACGACTAAGGAAATGACAGAAAACATCATACTTTGCGGTGTGGGAGGACAGGGAATCCTCTCCATCGCCACCGTCATCGGACAGGCAGCTCTTTCCCAGGGGCTCTGGCTGAAGCAGGCTGAGGTCCATGGAATGAGCCAGAGGGGAGGCGACGTGCAGACAAACCTCCGCCTGTCGACAGGACCGCTCGCGAGCGACCTTATCCCGGAGGGAGGATGCGACCTGATCGTGTCCATGGAGCCCATGGAAGCGCTCCGCTATCTCCCCTACCTCGCCCCGCAGGGATGGATTATCACGAACACTACCCCGTTCGTGAACATCCCGAACTACCCGGATCCTGAGAAGGTCATGGCAGAATTGCATAAAGTCAACAATCTGATAACCATAGATATAGATTCCATCGCGAAGGCAAGCGGCTCTCCCCGCGGCGCGAACATGGTGCTGCTAGGAGCGACAGCATCCGTGCTCTCCGCGCTCGACCCGGAGAAGCTTTCTGAAGGAATACGCAGCGTCTTCGCTCGCAAGGGCGATGCCGTAGTCGAGTCCAACATCAAGGCTTTCGATGCGGGGCTGGACTATGCACGTGAACACATCGGGAAAAAATGAGCGGATATCCAATAACAGAGAATGAGTTCAGCTCGATCGTTTCCGGAGCTGGCATACCCGACATCTCGAAAGCCACTATCAGGCAATGCGTGGCTGTCGGCAACGAAATCCAGAAGACAGCAGGCGAGCCGATCGTCCACCTCGAGATGGGCGTGCCCGGAATTCCGCTGAGCAAGATAGGGACGCAGGCGCAGAAAGAGGCTATAGACCGGGGAATCCCGGCTGTCTATCCTCCGGTCCAGGGATATCCTGACCTGAAGGAGAATGCATCGAAATTCATCAAGGCATTCGTCGGCGTGGACATCTCCCCCAAGTGCATCATCCCTACCGTGGGATCCATGCAGGGAAGCTACAACCTTGCCCTCGAGTGTTCCCAGCTGTACCCCCACAAGGACTCCGTCCTCTACATCTGCCCCGGTTTTCCGGCACACGGAAGGCAGCCGGACGTCCTCGGCATCAGGAACCAGACTATCGACCTGTATGACTTCAGGGGCAAGGCTCTGCTGGACGAGGTGGAGCGGCATTTCAAGTCCGGCCGCACGTCCGCGATGCTCTACTCCAACCCGAACAACCCGACATGGGCATGTCTCACGGAGGAAGAGCTCAAGGGAATCGGAGAGCTTGCGACAAAGTATGACGTCATCCTGCTGGAAGACCTGGCATACTTCTGCATGGACTTCCGCACCGACCTGTCCCGCCCGTTCGAGCCTCCGTACCAGCCTACCGTGGCCCGCTACACGGACAACTACGTGATGATGATCTCCGGCTCGAAGATGTTCAGCTATGCCGGAGAGAGAATCGCAGTCGTGGCCATCTCCGACAAGCTCTACGACAGGGAATATGAGACGCTCCGGGAGCGCTACGGCATCTCCAGCTTCGGAGACAACTTCGTGCTGACCTACCTCTACGTCGCATCGTCCGGCACGTCCCATTCCGCCCAGTACGCCATGTCCGCCATGATGAAGGCGGCGGTCGAGGGCAAATACGACTTTGTGGGAGAGGCCCGTGAGTACGGCGTCCGTGCCGGGAGGGCAAAGGAGATATTTGCAAGGCACGGCTTCCACATCGTCTATGACAAGGACCTGGACAAGGATCTCGCCAACGGCTTCTACTTCACCGCCGAATACGGAGACATGGACAACCGAGAGCTTCTGACAAGGCTGCTCCGCTGCGGGGTCAATGCCATAACCCTGAACACCACGGCTTCCGCCCACAGGGGGATCCGCGTGTGCGTATCGCAGCTGAGCAAGGAGGAGAGCTTTAGGCAGCTGGACGAGCGTCTCGGACTTTTCGAAAACATTGACAAATAGAAGATTACAATGAAATATGTAACTGCTGACGAGGCCGTCGGGCTCATCCATTCGGGAGACTGGGTCTGCTTCCAGGGAAGCACCTCGGTTCCGACGATGATCCAGAAGGCCCTTGCCAAGAGAGGGCCGGAACTCCGCGGCGTCCATATTGTCTCGGGCTTCAATGTCACGACGGAGCCTGCGGCATTCTGCAAGCCGGAATACAAGGATTCCTTCCTCGTGGACAACATTTTCCTGACAAGCGACCTCAGGCAATGGGTCGCGGACGGCTACGGGAGCGTGATTCCATGCTTCCTCGGAGAGGTCCCGAAGCTGATCCGTAACCGTGAGATCCCGATAAGCGTCGCCGTGATCAACTGCTCGCTTCCGGACGAGAACGGCTACTGCAGCTATGGCATCTCTGCCGACATCGCCGCATCAGCTGTCGAGACGGCGCGCGTGGTGATCGCCCAGATCAATCCGCACATCCCCTATCTCTACGGGAAGTGCCTGATACATGAATCCAGGATCACCGCCTCCGTAAAGTGCGACATTCCGCCTGTGGACATGCACTTCGGCGCCCCGACCCCGGAGGAAACCGCAATCGGCAACAACGTGGCCAGCGAGATTCCGGACGGGGCGACACTGCAGATCGGCGTCGGAGGCATTCCGAACGCCATCCTCAACGCTCTCCACGACCGCCAGCACCTGGGGCTCCATACGGAGGCGATGACCGACGGGGTATTCCGCCTGATGCAGGAAGGCGTCATCGACAACAGCCTGAAGAAGATACATCCCGGTGTCAGTGTCGCTTCCCTTGCCCACGGCTCGAAGCAGATGTATTAGTACAACGCCCACAACAAGAGCTGAGAGTTCTACGAATTGGCCTACACCAACGATCCGGCGATCATACGCCAGAATCCAAGGGCATGCGCCATAAATTCCGCCATAGAGGTGGATCTGACAGGTCAGGTCTGCGCCGATTCGATCGGGGAGATGTTATTCTCCAGCGTCGGCGGGCAGCATGACTTCATGTATGGGTGTTCCCTCTCCGAAGGCGGAAAGACGTTCATCGCTCTCCCCTCCCGCACGAAGAAAGGCCGCGCGAAGATCGTTGCCAACCTCGCGCCGGGAGCAGGCGTTGTGACTACCCGTTTCCAGACCCAGTATGTAGCGACCGAATGGGGAATTGTCTACCTGAGGAACAAGAACCTGGCAGAGAGGGCCAAGGCTCTGATCTCCATCGCCCATCCTGACGACAGGGAGGCTCTGGAGAAGGCCGCATGCAAACGTTTCGGTTACTCCTTCCTAAGGTTGGGGATGTAAGTCTGCTGGATTCGGAAGGTATTTTTTATTACATTTGCGTCTGCCGGTCCGGTTTGGGCCGGCAGATTTTTCTGACGCGTAACCTAGGCCATAGATGAAAAGATACCTTGGAATACTTCTCCTTCCGCTCGTCTTCCTGCTGCTGTCCACGGGGACTGCATATGCGCAGGCGACAAAGGTCAAGGGGCGGGTTGTGGACTCCTCCTCGGGGGAAGGCATCCCGTTCGTCGGAGTGTTCTTCAAGGGTACCACAAACGGGGTATCGACTGATTTCGACGGGTACTACACAATAGAGACAAGGGACCCGGCGTCGACAACGCTCAGGGCAGAGATCCTAGGCTATGACCCGGTCGAGAAGGAAATCAAGATTGGTTCATTCAACGAGATCAACTTCTCCCTGACCCTGACTGACAACAGGATAGCCGCCGCAACCGTGAAGCCGGACAACAGGAGGATGAAGCGCATTCTCTCGGGGATCAACAGGATGAGAGACCGCAACGACCCCGAACGCAGGACATCCTACAAGTGCGACATCTACAACAAGATGGAGCTGGACCTCGTGAACGCTGAGCAGACGATAACGAACAAGAAATTCAGGAAAAGCTTCGGATTCGTATTCGACTACATCGACACGTCGTCGGTCTCAGGGCAGCCCTACCTTCCCATCATGATTTCCGAGACGAACGGAAGGAAGTTCCATTCGACGGACCCAGTGCTTGACAAGGAGGTGATCAAGGCGAGCAGGATCTCTGGAGTCGATGCGGAAAACCACCTGACGCAGTTCACCGGCAGCCTGCACATGAAGGTAAACATGTACGATTCCTTCATAGATGCCTTCAACGTAAAGGTTCCGTCCCCTATTTCCCCGAACGGAGACAACTACTACAACTATTTCCTCATAGACAGTCTCCAGCTGGAAGGGCGCAAGACCTACTACATCCGCTTCCACCCGAAGAAGATGACCCCGACTCCGACATTCGACGGAGAGATGAGGATAGATTCCGCGGACTTCGCGCTCGTGTCGATGCATGCCCGCCTGAGCAAGACGGCCAACGTCAACTGGGTCAGAGATCTGGTGCTGGACACCGAAAACCAGAGAGTCGGGGACACGACATGGTTCCACAAGATGGACCGTGTCTACGCAGACTTCTCCATCACGCAGAAAGACTCCTCGAAGCTGATGTCCTTCCTCGGCAACCGCCAGCTCTACTACTCGAACCCGGACTTCACTCCCCACACAAAGGAGGAAATCGAGAAGGCCAGGGAGATGGACATGGTGTCCGTCGCGGACGGATCCGGGGAAAAAGACGACGAATATTGGGACAAAAACAGGCCCTATGCGCTTTCCGAGAAGGAGGAAAAGATCTACCACATGGTCGACACGATAAAGTCTGTGCCGCTCTACCAGGACATCTACAGCATCGTGTCCACGGTGGTGAACGGATACTGGGACATAGGGAAAATTTCTCTCGGTCCTGTTTTCTCGACTATCAGTTTCAACAACCTGGCTGGTCTCAAGCTAAGGCTTGGGATGAGGACGACGCCAAGCTTCAGCCGCAAGATAAGACTCGGAGCATGGAGTTCCTACGGCTTCCTTTCCGGGAGATATTACGGAGGCGGAAGCGTGGAGTACATGTTCTCGAAGAACCCGACGTCGAAGCTGACGCTCGAATTCAGCCACAACACCATGCAGCTCGGGCGCGGGACAAACGACCTATCGGACGACAACCTGATTTCTTCTGTCCTGACAAGGGCAGGAAGCGAGAAGCTCTCGCCGGTAGACCAGTTCACCCTGAAATGGGACAGGGAGATGGGGAAGTTCATGAACTGGACCTTCTCGGTCGAGGGGAGGAACATCCACGCGAACGGGAACGTGCCCATGGTCAGACCGGACGGAACCGGTTTCGAGCATCTGCTCACCACCCAGGCGCACATAAGGGGAAGGTTCTCCTGGGACGAGACCGTGACAAGAGGCCCGTTCGTCAAGAAATACGTCTTCACGAAATACCCGATCATCACGCTCGACTTCATAGGGGCATGGAAAGGTCTGCTCAGCGACTACAACTACTTCCGTCCGGAAATTACAGTGAGCTACAGGCTCCCGATTCCTCCGGTCGGGACAACTCACATCCGGCTCAATGCCGGCAAGATATACGGCCAGGTACCCTATCCCCTGCTGAAGCTGCACGAGGGAAACGGAACATATTTCCTCGACAACTCTGCGTTCACATGCATGGATTTCTACGAGTTCGCCTCGGATACCTGGGCAACGCTCTTCTACGAGCACAATTTCCAGGGTCTTCTGTTTGGTACGATTCCCGGCATCAAGAAGCTGAATCTCAGGGAAGTAGTGACTCTCAAGGCTGCATGGGGAACTCTCTCGGACAAGAACAAGGGCATACAGGGAGACCCCGCCTCGGAAAAGGCGGTGCTCATGTTCCCGAAGGGTATGTCATCGCTTGAAAAGCCCTACGTCGAGATGGGCGTAGGCATCACGAACATCTTCCGCCTGCTGAGGGTGGACTGCTTCTGGCGTACGACCCACCGCTACCACTACGTGGACGGGGTCAGGGAGAAGTCCGGAAACCTCTTCGCCGTGACAGTAGGAATCGAGCTGGCCTTCTAGCGGCCTCCCTTCATGGAGCGGAGCTTCTGGGCCATGTTTCCGCCCATTGCTTTCTGCATCACTTTCCTCGACGTATCGAACTGCTTTATCAGGCGGTTCACTTCAGGAAGAGACGTGCCGCTTCCGGCCGCGATCCTCTTGCGGCGGCTGCCGTTCAGTATGTCGGGATGCTTGCGCTCTTCGGGAGTCATGGACAGGATTATGGCCTCGATTCCGTCGAAAGCGGAATTGTCGATGTCCACGTCCTTTATTGCCTTGCCGACGCCAGGGATCATGG
>CAYTXA010000057.1:0-4577 GCA_964440865.1 uncultured Muribaculaceae bacterium
CCTGAACAAGCAGGTCGGAGAACAGCCGGGAGGGGCAGGGTGCGACCTTGCGAGGCTAGCCGGTCGGGCTGAGCCAAAAGGCGAAGCCCGAGCTTTGCCGCCGGACAGGCAGGCAATCCGAAGCCAGGAGCACCCGCCACTTCCCGGCAGGTTAGACATAGAACGGCTTAGCGGGAGTTGTAGGCAGCGAGTGCACGCGAAAGCACGTCGAGAGCCTTTCTAAGTTCCGGAATTTCAAGCACATCCGCAAGACGAACCTGATTCTTTCCGAGACCAGGAGTAGCATAGAACCCCGCAGCAGGAGCCATCATCACCGTGGAATTGTCGTACGAGAAATCCGTGAGACACCACTTGCAGAAATCCTCGGCATCGTCCACGGGCAGCGAAGCAACTGTGTAGAACGCCCCCTCAGGCTTCGGAGAATAGACCCCCGGAATCCTGTTCAGCGCATCGATGAAGAAATCCCTGCGAGCCTTGTACTCCTCATAGACGGCAGCCGAATAATCCTCCGTCCCCTCGATAGATGCTGCAGCAGCAATCTGGCCAAGGAGCGGAGGGCTCAGACGAGCCTGGCAATATTTCATGAGATTGTAGCGGATCTCCTCATTGCGGGTCACAACCATGCCCACACGTATTCCGCACTCGGAATAGCGCTTGGAGAACGAATCCAGAAGGATCGCATTCTTCTCTATCGACGGAAGCTGAAGTACAGACTTCGACGGCTTCCCAGTGAAATTGTACTCACGGTATGCCTCGTCCGAGATCAGCCAGAGCTGGTATTTGTAGGCAATTCTACGGATCTTCTCCAGCTCCTCCTCAGTATAGACATACCCCGTCGGGTTGGAAGGATTGCAGATCAGGATAGCCTTCGTCTTTTCGGTGATCGCATCCTCGATCTCCTCAGTCGGAGGAAGGGCAAAGCCATTCTCGATCTTGGCAGTCACAGGACGGATCCTTGCGCCGGCGGACACCGCAAACCCCAGATAGTTGGCATAGGTCGGCTCCTCCACGATGATCTCATCGCCGGGATTTATGATCGTCAGGAATGTCAGAAGAACCGCCTCGGACGCGCCGTCGGTCAGGATGATCTGGTCCGGTGTCACGTCTATGCCCTTGCCTGCATAGTAGCGGGCAAGCTTCTGCCGAAGATCCTCGAAACCCTCGCTGGGGCTGTACTCAAGCGTCTTGCGTTTGATGTTGCGGACGGCCTCCAGAGCTTTTTCCGGACTCGGGACATCGGGCTGCCCGATGTTCAGGTGATAGATCTTTATCCCACGCTTCTCCGCCTCATTCGCAAAAGGCACGAGCTTGCGGATCGGCGAGAAAGGCATACGGTCACTTCTGTTCGATATTGTCAACATATACTGTTCAATATTGGTATTGCATCTATGCCCTGCGAATATAATAAATATTTTCAGTAACTTAGTGGTCGCAAGTGAAATTTTCAAAACGAATTAAAACAAACTATTCAAAAATGAAAGGATTCTGGAAAACAGTACTGGCTGTAGTCGTCGGGCTCTTCCTCGCCGGCATTGTCGGATTTTTCATTTTTACCGCATTCCTTGGCGGAATAGCATCGGCCCTTGGCGGAGGCGGACAGGTCGTCCTCCCGAGAGAGGGTGTGCTCAAGATGGACTTCAGCAAGATGCAGGTGGTCGAGTCTCCGACCCCGAGCGTACGGGGGCTGCTGTCGGAATCCCAGCTTGCCCCCGTAGGACTGTGGAATGCTGTCCAGGGAATAAAGGCAGCCGCCGCCGATCCCGGCGTGAAGCTGATATACCTCAAGGCAGACATGGCTGCAAACGACTTGGCTATCAATGAGGAACTCCGCCACGCCCTTGCAGAATTCCGCAAGAGCGGGAAGCCCGTCGTAGCATATACCTCGATGCCCCAGACAGGCAGCTACTACCTCGCAAGCGTTGCCGACAAGGTCTATATGCCCGCCACCGCCGGTTCCACAATCGCGATGACAGGCGTCGGGACGCAGATGTTCTTCTTCGGCGACCTGCTGGAAAAGCTCGGAGTCAATGTCCAGCTGATCCGCCATGGAAAGTACAAGTCCGCAGGAGAAACGTTCGTACGCAATTCCCCGAGCCAGGAAAATCTCGAGATGAGCCAGTCCATGATCAATTCCATCTGGGACACGATGGCCTCCGAGATCAGCGAAAGCCGCGGGATTTCTGTCAGCAGGCTCAATGAGATCATAGACAACCTCGAGCTCGTGGACAACGAGGACATGCTCAGGGATTCGCTTGTGGATGAGCTGCTTACACGTGACGAACTTCGCCAGAAGATTGCCACGATGGCTGTCAAGGACGACTTCAAGGACGTCCATATGATTCCGTTCGCGGACTATGTCTCCGCAAAGGTTCTCCCCAACCTCAAAGCAAAGCAGAAAATCGCTGTAGTATATGCCAACGGCGAAATCGTGGAAGGCGAGGGGTCCGGCAATGTAGCCGGAGACCGCTTCTCGACCATCCTTTCGACACTTCGCAACGATGAGTCCGTCAAGGCCGTCGTCCTCAGGGTCGCCTCGCCAGGCGGAAGCGTAGCCGCCTCCGACGAGATCAAGAACGAGATCGACCTTCTCAGGAAAGAGAAACCCGTAATCGCCTCCTATGGCGGATATGCCGCTTCCGGCGGCTACTGGATTTCGAACAGCTGCGACCGCATATTCTCTGACCGCCAGACTCTTACGGGGTCCATCGGAGTATTCAGCATGATTCCCGACGTCAGCCGCACAGCCGACAAGGTTCTGCACGTGGGCATCGCTACGGTAGGCTCCAGCAAGCACTCCGGGATGATGTCCATCCTCCGTCCGCTTTCCGCCGACGAGAAAGAATACATGACAAAGAGCGTGGAAGACATCTACGAGAAGTTTGTCAACACAGTTTCCGAAGGCCGCGACCTCACTCCCTCATACGTGGATTCCATAGCGCAGGGACGCGTCTGGACAGGAGCTCAGGCTCTTGACCTGAAGCTTGTCGACGAAATCGGTACTCTGGAGGACGCAGTAGCATTCGCAGCCCAGGCAGCAGGAGACGTGGACCTTGACAACTGGGACGTCGTCAGCGTTCCTACGCCTATGAGCGATCTCGAGATGATCATGGCGATGCTCAGCAAGAATATTTTCCACGAGGAGGATGTGCTCGCAGACACTCCGTTCCAGGCCATAGGCGCAGCCTTCAAGGACTGGGACTACAACACCTCAGACCGTTTCTACGCCAGACTCCCCTACCAGTACGTATTCGAGTAGTATTCGCAGGATGCTCTAGCGCCCCGGCGTTGCTGCCGGGACGGTGGTGAAGGAAAAGGTGGTACCGGCGCCTTCCACGGAAGAGACGCTGATGGTGCCACCATTTTTTGCGACTAGTTCGCGGCACAGCATCAGTCCGAGCCCGGAGCCTTCCTCATTAGAAGTTCCATAGGTCGATTCAAGCGTCTGGGACGAGTTGAATTTCGAGACTCTTTCGGCACTCATCCCGACGCCATGGTCGGTGACATCCACCTGCAGGAAATTTCCTTCCAGCGGGCGGGCAGAAATTTCGATCGAACTCCCCGCCCGGCTGAACTTGACAGCATTCGAAAGCAGATTGCGAACGACAGTCTTCAGCATCTCGGCATCGCAGCGGGCGACAAGATTGTCCGGAATGTCATAGGACACAGTAAGACGCTTTGTGTCAGCCATATACCTGAAGTAATCAGAAGAAAAGGCTATCGTGTCCCTGAGCGAAATGTCCTCGACTGCAGGCACTAGATTTCCAAGCTGGCTCTTTGTCCACTTCAGCAGGTTGTCCAGCAGCAGGAACGTCTGCTCGGAGACATGCGAGCCATCCACGAGAAGGCTCCTTGCATCCTCTCCGACCATGTCCATCGGCAGCTGTTCGAGCAGCAGCTCAAATGTCATCTTCAGGGTGCCGATAGGAGACCTAAGGTCATGGGCGATGACAGAATACATCCTGTCACGGGTTTCTATGGTGCGACTGAGCTGTTCACTGTAGCTCCTGACCGCCTTCAGCGCAGCCGAGTAGCGGAGCTGATGCGTGATGCGGGTGATAAGATTCTGATACAGAATAGGTTTCGTAATGAAATCCGAAGCCCCGCACTCGAAAGCCCTCGCAATATCGTCCTGTCCGCTCAGCGCCGTGACGACAATTACCGGCAGATCCTTGCCCGCGGGATCCTGCTGAAGCCTCCTGAGCACCTCGAAGCCGTCCATCCCCGGCATCATTATATCCAGCAGCATCAAGTCCGGATGCTCGGACCCAACTTTGCTCAGGGCCTGGGGCCCATCGCTGGCTGTCACGACCCTGAACTTTGCCCTGCGAAGAAATGCATTGAGCAGAATGACATTGTCGGGAATATCGTCGACGACAAGAACTTTATAATCCTCATTGCGGATCTCTATATTGTCCATCTAAAATCTCATTTCAGCAATCTATTACCAATATACAGAAAAAACTGCTAATTTTACAATTATAAAGCACTAAACTAACCAACAGCAATGACAAAACCATTGATCTTTGCCTCAATTCTGGCAGCGCGGGCATTCTCTGCCCGGCCGGCCGGAGCCCAGG
>CAYTXA010000057.1:4628-11238 GCA_964440865.1 uncultured Muribaculaceae bacterium
TACAACAGGGCGTACTCCCTCTACGGAAAACTGAGCAGCAACCATGTGACAGGATGGGCACATGGACTTGACTGGCAGGGCGACAGCACCGTCCACTACTACACCGACACCCCGGACGGCCCTCTCTACAAGACCTACAACGTGGCAACAGGAGCCACAGGCACATGGACTCCGGAAGAAAGGAAGCCGGAATACACATTCGGACGTCCGCACGTCCCCTACTGGACAGAAGTCGACGAAGAGAAGGACGCCTACCCTGTCCTCTCCCCTGACGGAAAGCTGGAAGCATACATAGAAGGCTATAACCTCGTGGTCCACAAGGCAGGCACATCCTACCAGGACCCCGCCAACAAGCGTGTGCTCTCCCAGGACGGAAACTCCGGACTCTACTACTCCAACAGGATCTACTGGTCTCCCGACAGCAAGAAAATCTTCGTGTGCAAGCGCAATGACGTGCCGAAGAACTACATGTACAGGATCGAATCCTCCCCTGCCGACCAGCTCCAGCCGATTCTCCACAAGCTCGAATACAACAAGCCGGGCGCAACGCTCGCCCAGCACATTCCTACGATATTCGACGTCGAGACCGGAACCGAGCACATTGCCGACACGAGCCTCTGTTACAACCAGTACGAGATGGACTGGTTCCAGTGGACGCCGGATTCCAGGGAAGTCACGATGGAATACAACCAGCGCGGCCACAAGGTCTACAGGGTTCTCGCGATGGACGCCCAGACCGGAAAGATGCGCACGGTTGTCAATGAGACAAGCCCGACGTTCGTCAACTATTCGAGGACGTTCCGCCAGTTCATAGGCGGCGGCAAGCAGCTCGTCTGGATGTCCGAAAGAGACAACTGGTGCCACCTCTACCTCTACGACGTCGCCAGCGGCAAGGTCATCCGACAGATCACCAAAGGGCCATGGTGCGTCAGGAGCGTCGACTACATAGACGAGCAGGCAGGCAAGATCTACTTCACCGCCAGCGGAATGAATCCGAAGGAAGATCCGTACCTCGTCCACTACTACACAATAAATCTCGACGGCAGCGCGCTCACTGCCCTGACCCCTGAGGACGGGAACCACAGCGGAGTCTATTCCCCTGACCACAAGTATCTTGCAGACACCTACTCCAAGACGGACAAGGCCCCTGTCACCGTAATCCGCAAGACATCCGACGGCAGCCTCGTGAAGACACTCGAGAAAGCAGACATCTCCTCCATAGAGAAAGCCGGATGGACAGCGCCCATCACCTTCGTTGCAAAGGGCCGTGACGGCAAGACCGACATCTGGGGCATCATCCACCGCCCGACCAACTTCGACCCGTCCAAGAAATATCCGGTGATCGAGTACATCTATGCCGGTCCCGGCGATGCCTACACCCCGAAGAGCTTCAATTCCTACTACTGGGACTGCGACGGGCTGGCTGAGCTCGGCTTCGTAGTTGTCCAGCTCGACGGATTCGGGACCTCATGGAGAGGCAAGGCTTTCGAGGAAGTATGCTACAAGAACCTCTCCGATGCGGGATTCCCGGACAGGGAACTCTGGATCAAGGCAGCTGCGAAGAAATACAAGTGGATGGATGACAGCAAGGTCGGGATCTTCGGAGCATCGGCAGGAGGCCAGGAAGCCCTCACGGCAGTGCTCCTGCACGGCGACTTCTACAAGGCGGCCTACTCCGCATGCGGATGCCACGACAACAGGATGGACAAGATCTGGTGGAACGAACAATGGATGGGATGGCCCGTGGATTCCAGCTATGTACGCTGCTCCAACGTCACCAACGCCCACCTGCTCGAGCGTCCGCTCATGATCGTTGTCGGCGAGCTCGATGACAATGTCGACCCGAGCAGCACCTATCAGGTTGTGAACCAGCTGATAAAGTACAACAAGAACTTCGAGCTGCTCGTGATTCCGGGAGCGCACCACACCATGGGCGAGGCTTTCGGGCAGCACAAGCGCTACGATTTCTTCGTGAAGAATCTCCTCGGAATCGACCCGCCGGCATGGTCCGACGTGAAAGTCTCTGAAAGCGGATATTAGAAGCATTGCGTACAGCAATACAAATACTCGTAACTTTACTTGCGCTCCTGCCTTCCCCGACGAAGGCAGGGGCTTTTTTGCATGAACACCCGCGCCTTCTGCTGAGGAGCGGCGAGGAACGGCAGATACTCCTTCTGGCGGAAAAGGACAGCACAGCGGCAGACGTCATCCGGTTCATAGACGCCTGTTCGGATTCGCTTCTCGGACTTCCTCCCGTGGAAAGGCAGATGGAAGGAAGAAGGCTTCTCGGAACCTCAAGGGAGGCTCTACGGAGAATCTTCTGCCTCTCCACGACCTGGAGGCTCACAGGCGAAGACGCCTACGCGCGAAGGGCGACCGATGAGCTCATGGCAATCTGCCGCTACAAGGACTGGAATCCGGGGCATTTCCTCGATACCGGGGAAATGGCACTTGCTGCCGCAATCGGATACGACTGGCTCTGGCAGAAAATGACATCGCGGCAGAGGGACTCGGTCCGCATGGCAATCATCACCAATGCATTCGTCCCGTCCGCAGACTCCACCCTCAACTCATTCTACGAAACCCCGAACAACTGGAACGAGGTCTGTATCGGCTCGCTCGGGACAGCAGCGCTAGCAATCAAGGATGACTGCGGGGAGGGGGAAATTCCGATTCCTGCGGCATCGCCCGATTCCGTGCTGCAGAAATGCCTGGAATCCAACTACTGGGGGCTCGGGACATACTCTCCGGAAGGAATATACCCGGAAGGCTACGGCTACTGGTCCTACGGCACATCGTTCGAAGTCATTCTCCTGGAAGCGATGCGGTCGGCGCTCGGAACGGACAAGGGGCTTGCGGACAATTATCCGGGATTCATGGCATCCGGAAAGTTCATAAAATTCATGGAGACGCCCGCCGGCCGGTGCTTTTCCTTCTACGACACGTCGCCAAGGGCAGCATTCCACCCAGTACTGCCCTTCTTCGGCCTCGACCCGGGGAAATTCTCCGGAAGGGCTGCAGAAGGAAGGCTGCTTCCCATCTATCTGATACTGAAGGCAAAACACAGCGGGATGCAGGACGGCAGGAACCTCGGGAACTATTTCTTCGGCAGGGGAAAGACTCCGCTCTACATCTACAGAAGCGGCTGGGACAGCCCCTGCGACACGTACCTCGGGGTAAAGGGAGGGGCGGCATCCGACTCCCATGGCCACATCGACGGCGGGAGCTTCTTCTTCGAGCAAGACTCCGTCCTCTGGGCGGCCGACCTTGGAGGAGAACAGTACGGCCCGCTGGAAAAAACAGGCTCGGTCAGTCTCTGGGACATGTCGCAGGGCAGCACAAGATGGGACGTATTCCGGCCCGGCCCGCTGTCCCACAACATCCTGACCCTGGACGGGCACCGTCCGGACGTAAAGGCACGGGTGAAACTGGTTCAGGCACTTAGGCCAGGCGTCTCCAGCCAATTCTCCGACTCCCTGCGGGCTAGAGGGGCAGTCGCAGCTGCGGAAGTCTTCCTGGGCGGTTTCCTGCGGGAGGATGCCACTGCGGCAAGCAGAACCGTCTGGCTCGGGGGCGACGGAACCCTGCACGTCACGGACAGGTTCACGCCACGACAGGATACGACAATGTCGCGGTGGGCTATGTGTACGGAAGCCCGGCCGACAGCCCAGCCGGACGGGTCCATACTGCTGGAAAAGGACGGGAGAAAGAGGACTGTGACAGTCACAAGCAGCGGGACCGGAGTGCAAACGTTTATTTTCCCGGCGGAAGGAGCCCACATGGTCGGCTTCCTGACAAGGCATGAAGGAGAAACCCCTCAAACTATCGACATAACCATCAGATAGTTACTATTCTTCCTCATACGTTACTTTTTCTAAGCAGGCGGTTCAGGTGCGTGAGCATATTTTTACTGATCGTTACCAAAACCCAGCAACATGGACGAAAAAGCGATCAGAAAGAACCTCATACAGTTGAGAATTTCGAAAAAATTGTCGAAGACTGAAGTGGCGGACAGGCTCGAAATCGACCGATGCACTTACGGGAAAATCGAGAACGGGCCTTCATTCATCATCAACAAATACATGCCGAAGCTTGCGAAGCTTTTCGGAGTCAGCGAGGAATATCTGATTCTTGGATACGAGCCCAGCAGGGACGCCGCATCACAGATAGCGATGCTGCAGAGCAGGATAGACGCCATGGAAACGCAGATCAAGGCCCTGCAGGAGAGCCTTGAAGCGTACAAGAAATCGAACCAGGACAAAGACTACATCATATCGGTCATGCGGTCCGGCACACAGCGCCCTGCCACCCGTCTCAGCGATCCTCCGGTTCAATACGGAGAACCTGACCAGACTCGCCATTAGCCCTGTAATGAGGAGCATAGAGAGATTCTATCGTGACTGCAGGAGCACGGAACTCGCCATCCTGCGTGACGAAGAATTCTTCGCTCACGGAAGTCTTTTCCTCCGGGTAGGAATCGAACGACCAGACGGTCTCGCCGGTGCGCACGTTGCGGTATCCTGAAGGAGAGAAGCTGTACCACCCACCGATTCTCAGGGGACGGGGGCGCCAGCTGCTGTACCAGCCGGAGAGCTGCTCCACGGGACGCAGGCAGGCCTCCCTCGGGGCTCTCAGACGCACAAAGCTGCGATTCTCCCCGTTCCATATCTCGTAGATGGCTACTATCTTGTCCCCGCGGAAGATCTTGTCCCCGGGGCGGATTTCCTGCCTTTCAGTCTTCATGGACCCGGGATTCTCCACATCCGGGACAGACACTTCGCGCATGAACTTGCGGGAGATGGTGAATCCGTTGCCGGCGGCCTTGATCTCGGAGAAAGGCTTACGGTAGGTCTTGGTCAGCGCTATGACCTTCGTCGCCTTCACGTCGCTGCCCCCTGCCATCACGGAAGCAATGGCATCCACGAATGCAGGATCGGTGTCCCAGTGCTGGGTCTCCTTCTGCAGCATAAGCCAGATGCGGATCCCGTCGGCAACCCTCGCAGTCTCTCCTGCCGAAGGACGAGTGCCGCCAGCAGCATATGCCGTGAACAGGTCGCAAAGCATGGAATGGGCATAAGCCTCGGACTCCAGCAGTCCGCGGAAAGGCATGACAAGGTTGGGATAGTAGATTCCTCCATCCTTGTGGTCTTCAGCGTATTGCAGGAGCGATGCGACATCTGCCTCAAGCGAAGAGCGCAGCTTCGAGGGAGCCGACCAGGAAACGCCCCATGAATTGGCAAGGGCTATTCCCTCCGGAGACCAGGAAAGATTCCACAGCGTGCCCAGACGCCTTGCCTTCGCGAAAATCTGCCCGTTCAGGCCTCTCTTCTCGCCCGGCACAAGGTACTCTCGCACAGACTTCCTGAAATCCTTCATCTTCTTCTGGAAGGCCGCCTTGGTGCCGCCCTGACGCTGAGGGTCGAACTGCACCTGGGGATAGAGAGAGCGCACATGGAGATACTGGGGCTCGGAGATTCCTCCGCACCAGAAAGGTCTGTCAAGGGAAAAGTAGCTGTCATCCAGGTACTTGACGCTCGAGGAGAGATCCAGCGGCGTCATGAGTCCGGCCCCCGTGAGCTTGGAGAAGCGTTCCAGCAGGACCGCCGTAATGACAGGCGACGAGTGCATGCCCTCGTACCATCCGAATCCTCCGTCGGCATTTCTGCATGCCAGAATCTTCTCCAGAAGTTTGGCGGTCGGGAGCTCATAGCTGTCAGACCCTCCGCCCAGAGATTCAGAAAGCAGACGGACGTAATATGTCTCGGAAAGGGTCAGCACATCCTCCTCGGTAGGCTCGATCTTCCCGGGAAGAGCATCGCGGACCATGTCGATTATGGAAATAGTCTTCTGCTCAGCCCCGAAGGCCGTCGTACCCGTAAACTCGCCGCGAAGCCTCTCGAGGATTGCCCGCTCGTCGTAGCCGGCAAGGACAACGGCGGAATGGGATTCCGTAAGCGTCTGTGCAGCAGGATATACCGGAACAGAAACCTTCATGGCGTCGGAAAGGGAGACGCCGTCCTCCGCGCTTGCCCTGAACATCGCCTTGAAGCTGACAGGACGGGGTGCCTCCCCGTCGGAAAGTTCCGGAACATCGACCGCGAACGAATGGGAGACTGAGCCCCCGGCAGGGACAGTTACGGGAATGCTTTCGGTCTTTCCGTCCTGTTCAAGAGAAAGTATTCCGGAAACCGGGGCGGAAGCTATGCTGGAGACGGAGACGGCAAGGGAAGCCTTGTCCCCGGAATAGAGGTAGCCCGGCTCCATGACGGACACCTTGACAGGCATAGTGACTACCATCTCCCTGCGTACCAGGGCATTGTGCATGGTCTTGTCATGGGCATAGACCTGGACAAGGAAGGTCGAGAGCTTGCCGGAAGTCTCGAAGTCAAAGGAGAGAGATCCGTCTTCCCCGGAACGGAGGAAAGGTTCCCAGAGGAGCGACTTCGCGAAATTCTCGCGCACTGCCACATCTTCCTCCGGGACGGCGTCCTGTGCGATTTCGTCCATAGGAGTCCCCATAGGAGCCGCCATCATGGCCTCCTCTTCGACGGCATAATCGGCAGACGCGGCATTCAGTATAACGTTGCCGCTCTTTGCCATCCTCAGACCA
>CAYTXA010000058.1:0-11176 GCA_964440865.1 uncultured Muribaculaceae bacterium
GGACGAACATGCCCAGCAGCTGGACGATGATGGATGCCGAGATGTACGGCATCACGCCCAGGGCAAAAATCGAAGCGTTGCCGAATGCGCCGCCGGAGAACATGTTCAGAAGGCCGACAAGACCTTTCTGAGCGCTGCTCTGGAGGGTAGCAAGCGACTGAGCATCGATACCCGGAAGCACTACCTGGCAGCCGAAACGGTAAACGAGCACAAGAAGAAACGTGTATACCAGTCTCTTCTTGAGCTCTTCGATCTTGAAGATGTTCTTGATTGTCTCTATGAACTTCTTCATCTTGGCTTACTCTTCTACGATTGTAGCTTTGCCTCCGGCAGCCTCAATCTTGGAAACTGCAGCCTTGGAGAAGGCGTCAGCCGAGATCTCGAGTTTGGAGGAAACGGTACCGAAACCGAGGACCTTCACAAGTTCCTTGGAAGAGGCGAGGCCTGCCTCTACCATCGTATCAAGAGTGATGACAGTAGTTCCGATCTTGTCGGAGAGCTTCTGGAGGTCACCAAGGTTGACGGGTCTGAACTCAACCCTTGTCGGGTTCTTGAAGCCAAACTTCGGAAGCCTTCTCTGGAGAGGCATCTGGCCTCCCTCGAAGCCGACCTTGTGGGAGTAGCCGGAACGCGACTTGGCTCCCTTGGTACCGCGAGTAGAAGTACCGCCACGGCCAGAACCCTGGCCACGGCCAACCCTCTTGGTCAGATTTGTAGAACCTGCGGCTGGTTTAAGATTATTGAGTTTCATCTCTTAGTCAAATTTAAATTTCTTCCACCTCAACCAGGTGACGGACTTTTTCGAGCATTCCCGTGGTAACGGGATTCTTCTCAACTTCAACGGTCTGGTTCATCTTGTGGATGCCAAGGGAAGCGAGGTTAGCCTTCTGCCTCTTGGTCTCTCCGTTAACGCTGATGACGAGCTTGATTCTGTACTTTGCCATGATCTACTCTCCTTTATCCGTTGAATACCTGAGACATCGGAACTCCGCGAAGACCTGCTACAGTGTAGGCGTCCCTCATCTGGGAGAGAGCGGCAACTGTTGCCTTCACGAGGTTGTGGGGGTTGGAAGAACCCTTGGACTTGGCAAGCACGTTCTTGATGCCCACAGACTCGAAAACAGCACGCATCGCACCTCCGGCCTTTACACCGGTACCGGGAGCGGCGGGCTTCATGAATACTTTGGATCCGCCGAATTTGGCGAGCTGCTCGTGAGGAATCGTGTCGTTGATTACAGGAATCTTGACGAGATTCTTCTTTGCATCCTCGACACCCTTCTGGATGGCGGCGGTGACTTCATTGGCTTTGCCGAGGCCGTAGCCTACGACACCAGCCTCATCTCCTACGACCACGATGGCCGCGAAACGGAAATGGCGTCCTCCCTTGGTGACCTTGGTCACCCTGTTGATGGCGACGAGCCTGTCCTTGAGCTCGAGGTCGGATGTTCTGACTCTAGTTACGTTTGTATTTGCCATAGTGTTCTTTAGAATTTAAGGCCGCCTTCGCGTGCGGCATCCGCCAGACTTTTTACTCTTCCGTGGAAAAGATAACCTCCGCGGTCGAAGCAAATCTCCTGGATGCCTTTCTCGGCAGCCTTCTGAGCGATTGCCTTGCCAACGATGGCAGCGGTCTCGATTCCATTCTTGCCCTTGCATTCTGCAACAAGTCCCTTGTCGAGGGAAGAGGCAGATGCGAGAGTAACGCCCTTGACGTCGTCGATGAGCTGGCAGTAGATCTGCTTGTTGCTCCTGAATACGCTAAGCCGGGGCTTCTCAGCGGTACCGCTGACGTTCTTGCGGATGCGGTAATGTATTCTCTGTCTTCTTTGTATTTTAGTCAGTGCCATAATGCATTCCTCCTATTACTTGGCTGCGGCAGTCTTTCCGGCCTTGCGGCGCAGAACCTCACCGACAAACTTGATACCCTTGCCCTTATAAGGCTCCGGACGACGGAATGAGCGGATCTTTGCGGCAACGGAGCCGAGAACCTGCTTGTCATAGCTGCGGAGGATCAGGACAGGATTTTCTCCCTTCTTGACGTCCGGGACTTCTACCTTGATCTCATCGGGCAGCATGATCATGATATCGTGGGAATATCCTACGGAAATGGTGAGGAGCTGGCCCTGAGCGGCTACACGATAACCGACGCCGACGAATTCCTGACGAGTCTCGAAACCTTCGGAAAGGCCCTTTACCATGTTGGCGACAAGGGCGCGGTAGAGACCGTGCATGGAACGGAAACGAGGAAGATCGGAGGGACGCTCGAACTTGATCTTGTTATCCTCAATGGTGACTTTGATCGAAGGATCGACTTTCTGGGTCATCTCGCCATGAGGACCTTTAACCTTCACCACGTTGCCGTCGAGCAGCTCAGCGCTGATTCCGGACGGAAGGTTTACAGGTAATTTACCAATACGTGACATGTTTTGTTGGTTTTACACATTAATAAACATAGCAGATGACCTCGCCGCCTACGTTGAGCTCGCGAGCCTTCTTGTCTGTGACGACTCCCTTGGACGTGGTAAGGATTGCGATTCCGAGTCCGTTGAGGACGCGGGGCATGTCCTTGACGTCAGAGTACTTTCTGAGACCGGGCTTGGAAACCCTGTCGATGCCGCGGATGGCAGCGAGCTTGGTCTCGGGGTGGTACTTGAGAGCAAGTTTGATTGTCTTGAACGGAGCACCCTCCACTTCCTTGTAGCTGAGGATGTAGCCCTCGTCGCAGAGAATCTTCGTGATAGCCATCTTCATCTTGGAAGAGGGTACCTCGACGATCTTTTTGCCAGCGCTGTAAGCGTTGCGAATCCTAGTCAGATAATCTGCAATTGGATCAGTCATTTTTTTTGTCTTTTTATGGACCGGCATCAGAGATGCCCGATATCCGATTGTTGATATTGTGTGATGTTATAGTCCTACCAGCTTGCCTTCTTGACTCCGGGGATGAGGCCGTTGCTGGCCATCTCACGGAACTGGATACGGCTCAGTCCGAACTCGCGGATATATCCCCTGGGACGGCCGGTCAGAGAGCAGCGGTTGTGGAGACGAACGGGAGAAGCGTTCTTGGGGAGCTTGTCGAGAGCTGCCCAGTCACCTGCCTTCTTGAGAGCGGCTCTCTTCTCGGCATACTTGGCGACAAGTGCTTCGCGTTTTGCTTCACGGGCAACCAATGATTTCTTTGCCATTATTCTCTAATTTTAGTTGTTATGCTTCTTGAAGGGGAGTCCGAAGTCCTTGAGGAGGGCATAAGCCTCTTCGTCGGTCTTGGCGGTGGTCACGAAAGTGATCTCCATTCCTCTGATCTTCGGGTTCTTGTCCATCTCGATCTCGGGGAAGATGATCTGCTCCTTGAGACCGAGAGTGTAGTTGCCCTGTCCGTCCATCTTCTCGGAAATACCGTTGAAGTCGCGGATTCGGGGAAGGGATACACGGATGAGCCTCTCGAGGAACTCATACATCTTCACGTCGCGGAGAGTGACCTTCACTCCGATGGGCATGCCCTTGCGGAGCTTGAAGTTGCTGATATCCTTGCTGGAGTTGGTGACAAGAGCCTTCTGGCCAACGATGGTGGAAAGCTCGGCGGCAGCCTCCTCGACAAGAGCCTTGTCCTGGGTTGCAGCGCCAATACCCTCGTTGATGGTGATCTTGACGAGCTTGGGTGCCTGCATGACAGTCGTGTAGCCGAACTGCTTTACGAGAGCGGGCACGATCTCCTCCCTATACTGCTTCTTGAGGGTGGGAACGTATCCTGCGGGCAGCTTCGGAGCCTCTGCAGAAGTCTTCTTCGTTTCTTTCTTTGCCATAATTACTTGATCTCCTCTCCGGATTTTTTAGCGTAACGAATCTTCTTTCCATCCTCGACCTTGTAGCCTACCCTTGTGGGCTTCGGCTCACTGCTCGCAGGGTCAAGAAGCTGAACGTTGGAAATATGGATGGAACCTTCCTGCTTCAGGATACCTCCCTGAGGAGCCTTGGCGCTGGGTTTTGTATGCTTGCTGACCATTCCGACGCCCTCGACAACTACGCGATCCTTGTCGCGGAGCACCTCGAGAACCTTTCCGGTCTTGCCTTTATCATTGCCGGCATTGACATAAACCATGTCGCCTTTCTTAATACGGAACTTTTTCATGATGCTTCTTTATTAGAGGACCTCGGGGGCCAGTGAAACGACCTTCATGTAATTCTCGCGGAGTTCCCTGGCAACCGGTCCGAAGATACGGGTGCCGCGAAGCTCTCCAGCATTGTTCAGGAGGACACATGCGTTGTCATCGAAACGGATGTAGGATCCGTCCGGACGGCGTATCTCTTTCTTTGTGCGTACGACTACGGCCTTGGATACCGAGCCCTTCTTGGCGTCACCACCAGCGATGGCGCTCTTTACGGAAACGACAATCTTGTCGCCTACCGTTGCATAACGGTGGTTGGTACCTCCGAGCACACGGATGCAAAGTACTTCCTTTGCACCGCTGTTGTCAGCCACCTGTAAACGGGTTTCCTGCTGTATCATATTACTGCGCTTTTTCTACGATTGATACTAATCTCCACCTCTTGGTCTTGCTGAGGGGACGTGTTTCCATGATGAGGACGCGATCGCCTTCGCCGCACTCGTTCTTCTCGTCATGTGCATAGAACTTGGCGGTCTTGTTGACGAACTTGCCGTAAAGCGGATGCTTTCCCTTGGTCTCGACGGCTACGACGATGGTCTTGTCCATCTTGGTGCTGACTACGACGCCGATTCTTTCCTTGCGGAGTTTTCTCTCTTCCATAATAGGATTGACTATTTGGTCTGTTCTTTTTCTTTCTGGGACAGGACAGTCATCATGCGTGCGATGTCATGTCTTTTCTTCTTGAAATCGGAGGTGTTCTCGAGGGGAGAAACTGCGTGGTTGAGCCTCATGGTGTCGAGGTTGGCCTTCTCTACTCCGATACGGTCCTTGAGATCCTGGACCGACATTTCGCGTACTTCAGAAATTTTCATTTCAATCTGTCCTTTAATTAATCTTCTGCGTAATCCCTACGTACGACGAACTTCGTCGGAATCGGGAGCTTGTTTGCTGCAAGACGCATTGCCTCCTTTGCTACGGAAAGCGGAACGCCTTCTGCCTCGAAGAGAATGCGGCCGGGAGTAACAGGGGCTACGAATCCGTTCGGATCACCGTTTCCCTTACCCATTCGGGTTCCGAGAGGCTTGATGGAATCAGGCTTGTCGGGGAAGATCTTGATCCAGAGCTGACCCTGGCGGTTCATGCAACGTGAGATGGCCTGCCTTGCAGACTCGATCTGGGCCTGTGTGAGCCAGGCATTGGCAAGGGTCTTCAGACCGAAAGAGCCGAAAGAGAGCTCATATCCACGATGAGCGTTGCCCTTCATGCGGCCTTTCTGCACATGTCTGAACTTGGTTTTCTTTGGTTGTAACATTGCCGTATAACTTTAAATTATTTTCGCAAAATCCCCTAAATCATTGAGAATCAATATCTTGATCCTGCTTGACATAATTTTTGGGATTGCAAAGTTAGCAAAAATATCGTCAAAAGAAACATTTTCGGAAAAATTTTTCAATTTTTTCGACACGCATTCCGAACACCCAAAAAGCGGTATATCAGTCTGTTGCCGACATTGTTGAAAATTTGTTTGCAGCATTTTCGACATGAAAAGGACAGCATTTCCGACATATCGGGAATTTCGCTAATTTAGCGACCCGGATGAAACGACTTGCCGCGCTCATACTGTTCCTGGCCTCGACGGCTCTTCCGTCATTCGCCCAGCAGATCATGCACTACCGCGTGATCGAGGGGGATACTGTCTACGTCGATGCCATCATGCCGGCGAGGGTCGTGGCAAAGGGGAAGGACTGGAGGAAGAACCGCCGCCTGGTCTACAACTTCAGCAAGACCTACGTCTACGCCCTCGAGGCAAGGCGGATGGTCGGGGTCGTGGACAGCAAGATAGACCAGGACAACCTCAGGCGCCGGAAGAAAACCGAATACATAAACGCTGTCCAGAAGGACATCCTCGAGAAGTACGAACCGGTGATACGGAACATGACGGTCAGCCAGGGGAAGCTGCTGATCAAGCTGATAGGAAGGGAAACGGGCCTGACGCCATATGAGATTGTCCACAACTACAAGAACGGCATGGCCGCGGGATTCTGGCAGGGAATCGCAAAATTTTTCGGAGGCGACCTGAAGAAAAGGTACGACCCGGAGGGGGAAGATGCGATGACGGAGGAGCTGGTCAGGAAGTGGCAGAAAGGCGAATTCCCGGAGTTCTACAGATCCATATTCGGGCAGTATCCCAAGATACCGGTCATCCCGTCATAGACCGCATACGGGGACGTGTCCATCCAGTCCTTCATGATCATGAGCCGCGTTCCGGAAGGGAGGGACATGTCCACCTCCGAATGGTAGTGCCCGAAGATGATGAAATCCAGGTCGTGGGTACGGCAAGTCTCCACGCACCACTTGTAGAGAGGCTCCTCCTCCCCCTTGAAATCATAGGAAATGTTTTTGGCGAGACGGTTGTGCTTCGACCATCCGTATCCGAGGCGGAAAGCGATCCAGGGGTGGAGAGCGCTGAAGCAGATCTGGAGGAAGCGGTTGTGGAAAGCCCAGCGCATCAGCTTGTAGCTACGCATTCCGGGACCGAGCCCGTCACCGTGCCCGAGGCAGAACTTCTTGCCCGCAATCTCCACGAAATATGGCTGTTCGAGGATTTCCATCCCGAGCTCCCTGAAGTAGGAGTAGCACCAGACATCGTGGTTCCCCGGGAAGAACTTGACCTTCACTCCCGCATCCATCAGGTTCAGCAGAGCGGCGAACACGCGAATATAGCCCTTCGGCACGACATCCCTGTACTCATACCAGAAATCCCATATGTCCCCCAGCAGATAGAGCGTCTCCGTCTTGTCTGCGGGAATCGACCTGAGGAACCGCACGAAACGCCTCTCCCTGTCGGCAGGCGACTTGACGTCCAGCCCGAGGTGGACGTCGGAGGCAAAGTATGTCAGGTTCCTGTCCGGCATCCTCTAGCAGACGACAAATATTGTTATCGCCACGACGAGGCAGTAGAGCGAGAACCAGGAAAGACGGGCTTTGCGGACTATGGAAATCATGACGCGGCACGCGAACCAACCGGCGATGAAGGCGGAGACGAACCCGAGCACGAGAGCCAGCGCGCACACCTCTCCTCCGAACGACTCGGCACCTGCCACGGTCTTGAGGATATCGAGCGCCTGTTCGCCGATGATCGGGACAAGCACCATCAGGAACGAGAACTGTGCCATGACATCCCTCCTGACCCCGCAGACAAGTCCGGTCGCAATCGTGGTGCCGGAGCGGGAAAGCCCCGGAGCGACTGCGCATGCCTGGCCGAGGCCCACGACGAATGCCTGCCAGTAGGAAATGCCGTTGCGATACTCCCTGGCGGCAGCCTTTCTCTTGCCTCCGAAAATAGAGAAATGGTCGGAGACAAAAAGCAGTACGGCGGTTATGAGAAGACAGACGGCAACAGTCCTGAGATTGTCCCCGAACATGCCTTCCACGACGTCCTTGAAGCAGAAGCCGACAACAGCTACCGGAATCATGGACACGCAGATCTTAAGCACATAGTCCGTCTCGTCGTTGTAACGGAACTTGAACAGGCCCTTGAGCAGGGCCCATATCGCGTTCCAGAACACGTCAATCGTGGCGATGACTGTCGCAAAGTGGACCGTCACCGTGAAATCGAGAAATCCTTCGGCATCCACGCCGAGAAGCTCGCGGAAAATCATCAGATGTCCGCTGCTGCTGACCGGAAGAAACTCAGTCAGCCCTTGAACCAGCCCCAGAAGCAGGGCCTGCCACCATTCCATATTGCTCTATCCCTTATTTCTTTCTGGTCATGCCCATAATGGCCACCACCTCTATCACGATGCCACAGAGGATGACAAGCGGAGCTGCGACAAGCCTCCTCCAGTCGAACATTTCATAATTGAAGACAGAAGGGTCGTCGCTCCCGCCGCCGGAAAGCAGGATGTATCCCGCGACCATGACAAGGAGCCCCAGTATCATGAACCTGATGCCCTTGCGGGTCATCGGCATCTCGTTGTTATCTTGTTTCTTTTCCATAATCATCAATAATACAGTTCGTCCTTGCCGAGCGAAATCAGCCTGCCGACGACGACCCATGTGCTGGCCACGCATATGAACAGGCCGGATGCCACGACTATGCCGACGACAAGCAGCAGCGAATCGAGGCTGAACACGTCGAAGAGCTGCGCGAACTCTTCCTTCAGCAGGTACAGCAGCCCCACGAGCATTATCACGGCAAGAAGCGACGACACGAGCCCGAGGAACGCGGCCCTGACGAGGAACGGGCCCCGGATGAAACCTTTCGTGGCGCCGACAAGTTTCATGGTATGGATCGTGAACCTCTTGTCATAGGCGCTTAGCCGCATCGTATTGCTGATCAGCACGAAGAAGATGAAAAGCAGGAGCGCCGTGGCGATGCCGAATACAAATGTGATCTTCCGCAGATTCGCATTCAGCGCATCGACGAGCGACTGCTGCCACACAACTTCCTCTACCTCAGGGATTTTCCCGATAGCGGCCTCGGCGACGCGGACGCTGTCTGCCGACACATACTCCGGCTGGAGCGTCACATTGTAGGACACCGGCACTGGCGAAGTTTCGAACACTTCGAGGAAATCCTCGCCGAGCATGTCCGCCATCTCCTTCTCTCCCTGTTCACGGGAGACAAATTCGGTGCTGCGGATGAACGGCAGCGCGCCAAGCTTCTCCCCGACCCTGACTGCCTCGGCATCGCTCACCTCGGGCCTGAGAAGAACCGAGACAGATATATGCTCCTTGAAATATTCGGAGACCCGTCTGGTGTTCACGAGCAGAAGTGATGCGATGCCCACCAGCAAGAGCACCAGGCTGATGCTGACAGTCGACGAGAAGTAGGCACTGCGGATTCTTCTCTTTATGATCGATCTCTCCTGTGCGGGCATACTATTGCAAGTTGACCCCAAAGTTAGTGAAATACCGGAATATCAAAAAAAATTATTAATTTTGTAGAGATTATCGAGATCTAAGACACATGGCCGTTAGCAGTAAAAAGATCCTATTTGTAAGCTCCGAGATTTACCCTTTCGTTCCGGAAACCCACATTTCACGCATCAGCAGGGTCCTGCCCCAGGGAATCCAGGAGAGAAAACGCGAGATTCGCTCGTTCATGCCCCGCTACGGGTGCATAAATGAGCGCAAGAACCAGCTGCACGAAGTGATACGGCTCTCCGGCATGAACATAATACTGAGAGACGTGGACCGCCCGCTGGTCATAAAGGTAGCGTCCATCCCCGCCGCCCGCATGCAGGTCTATTTCATTGACAATGAGGACTATTTCAAGCGCAAGCAGATGTATGCCGACGCAACGGGCAAATTCTTCGCCGACAACGCGGAAAGGGCGATCTTCTTCGCGCGCGGCGTGCTCGAGACCGTAAAGAAGCTGCGCTGGGCCCCTGACATCATCCACTGCCATGGATGGATATCCCATATTGTGCCTCTGTATCTCAAGAAAGTCTTCAAGGATGACCCGATCTTCTCTTCGAGCAAGGTCGTGCTCTCGCTCTATGACGACACCCCTTCGGAGCCGTTCCAGCAGGATTTCGCGGCAATGGCGAAGATAGGAGGAATCGGGGACAAGGATCTGGAGTTTCTCGCCGAGGCGCCGACTGGCATAAATCTTGCGAAAACTGCTGCCAAGTTCAGCGATGCCGTGATCTATGGTTCCCCCGCAGTGGAGCCGGAAATCTCGGCATACTGCGACAGCCTTTCTCTTCCGAGCCTCAGGTATGACGCCTCGAAGATGGAGGGAGAGGGCTGGATCGATGAGTACAACAGTTTCTATGACGAAATCTGATAAATGAAAGCAACTTCAACTGGCATAGCATGCTTCCTTGCAGGCATGTTGTGCCTCTCTTCATGTACTGACGTGGATGAGCGTCTCGGCCAGAACTATCTGGCATCAAACCAGCAATACACGATCCATACGGCATCATTCCCGCTCGACAGCATCGACGTGGAAGTTCCCTCCGACCTTTCGGCATTCAGCCAGTACAGGTTCATCTTCGGCGCCATCAGGGACGAGGACCTGGGGCTTTCGACCCACAGCTGCTCTTTCACACTGGTGCCTGCGGTGGACACGATAGACTTCGGAAAGCCCGGGACAAGGAAGATCAGGCAGTTCCATTTCTCCGGCCTGCTCGACACGGTTTCCTGCGCCAGCCCGTCCCAGCAGCACATCCTGCAGAATGTCAACGTCTATGCCCTGACGGAGCCTCTGGACTACGATTCTCCTGACCAGGAGCCAAAGCACGGGACGACAAGGATCACGGACGGGATTCCCGTCTACAACGGCAGCGACTCCCTTTCCTTCAATTTCAGCAAGGAATTCGGCCAGTACTACATCGACAACATGACCCAGTACGACGTGGACAGCATCTCGCGCTACGTCAAGAAGTTCCCCGGAATCGTGATCAGCACCGACGAGCCGGTCGGCAACGGAGGAAGGGTCAACCTCTTCAGCCTTCCGATCGATGTCTACAATGGATACCCGTACGGCAGCTATGCCCTGCTGAAGTTCAGCGCGGAATATGAGGGCAAAGGGGTAGTCGACACGTCGTTCGTCTTTTACCTTGGACCTATGGAGATATACGACGACATCGACCAGGTAACAAGCACAAGCTCAAGCAAATACCCGCAGCTGTCTCTGAACCATTCCGTCCATGAGTCGGCCTCGAAGGCCGGTTCCGCCGGGAAGGAATTCTACTTCGAGGGAGAACATGGGCTCAAGCCTGTCATCAGGGCTGCGACGCTGCGCAAGCTGATGGTAGACGAGGTATCGAAATACGGAGATCCGGAGGACGTCACCGTCAGCAAGGCCACGATCACGCTGCCCTATGTCGTACCGGAAGACTGGGACGACATGGACAAGTATCCTACCAAGCTCAGCCCGACATGCCGCATTGTCTATGACAAGGGTGAGATCGCATACGCCGGGATCACCGACATCAGCGTTTCGAAGGAGAACCAGGGAGACATAAACCGCTCGCTCTCCCAGTACTCACCGCACATCACGCACCACGCCCAGGCCATCATGAAGCTGAAGTACACCAAGAAAATCAACAACTACGACGTCT
>CAYTXA010000059.1:0-11125 GCA_964440865.1 uncultured Muribaculaceae bacterium
CGCCTTCAGCCATGTCTTTGCCCGTCCTGTCGAGGTATGGCCCCTCGACGCTTTTGGAACGGCCCACCATGACCCTGTAGGTGCTCTTTTCGGCCCTGCAGCAGTAATCCCATGATACGAATAGATAGTAGTAGTCCCCGTGGTGGAAGATGAAGGGCGCCTCGATCGTGTTCTCGCCCGGGTCAGCGCTCATCTCGGGCGTGCCTGGGAGATGGCGTGCGATAGTGCGGGGAGTCCCGACTGTGCGGGAGAGGTCCTTCGAGAGCTGTACGAGCTGGATTCCGTCCCAGAATGAGCCATAGCTGAGCCATGGAGTCCCGTCCTCGGCGATGATGACGTTCGGGTCGATGGCGTTCCAGTTGTTCTGCATGGGCGCGGAATGGATGATTTCCCCGCAGTCCTTCCATTTCTCCTTCGACCCGGTGTCGAGGGTCGAGCGGGTCATATGTCCGATTGCGGATGTATTGCGTCCGCCGGCGGAGCTTGCGTAGAACATGTGCCACTTCCCCTGATAGTAGAGAATGTCCGGTGCCCAGGACCAGCCCCTGAAATGCGGCACGTACTTGCTGATCCACTTGAAATCAGTCTTCACGGGAGCCTCCAGCTTCCAGTTCTTCAGGTCCTTGGACGAAATCTCCTGGATGTTGGTGCTGAAGATGTAGTAGGTGTCCCCTTCCTTTGCCATGACGGGGTCATGGACGACGGGGTCCGTGGAATTGAAGTTTTCCGGAGTTATGATTTGTCCGGAAACAGGCTGCATTGCCGCCAGAGGCAGCAATGCAGCAAGTGTAATGAGTATTTTCTTTGTCATCGTCCAGATGCTAATAACCTTCGTTCTGGGTCAGGTTCGGGTTGTTGTCCACCTCTGCAAGAGGGATAGGCATCCACTGGTGGCCGGGCTTGAAGTTGTCGCGGAACTTCTGGGCGCGGTCCTTGACGGACTGGGTGTACTCGTCATCGGTGCCGAGGCCGTAGCGGCGCAGGTCGAAGTAGCGGTCGTACTCGAAGCAGAGTTCCTTCTCCCTTTCGATGCGGAGACGCTTCTTGAAGCTCTTGAGGCTATTGAGGTCGGCCTTGTGGACACTCTCTGCGAGAGGATAGAGATTGGCCCTTTCGCGGATCATGTTGACATACTTTGTGGCCTCGGGAATGGCGCTTTCGCCCTGGGTCTCGACCAGGCACTCTGCATAGCTGAGAAGCACGTCAGCATAGCGGAGGATCCTCTGGTTGATCTCGGACATGCTCGGAGCAGAATGTCCTGCGCCCATGAAGTAGTCCTGGGTGTACTTGCGGCACCAGCAGAGCTCCTTCCATGCGGAGAAGTCCCATTCGGTAATGTCCTGGTAGACAACGTCTCCGGGGAAGTCCTTGAACATGTCGGGATAGCCGACATTGTCATGCAGGCGGATATCCCAGTTGCCGTCCTTGTCCTTCTCGTCCTTGTACATGTCCACGACCCAGTCTGCTACGGAATAGTCCGCGAATCCGAAAGGAGACGGACCCATGAACCTTTCTCTCCATGACGCGAAGCAGCACTGGGAACCGTCGTTCGGCATCGTGAAGAATCCTCCCCATGTGTCGACCTCGACAGAGTTCTGGGTCTCGAAGATGGACTCGGAATTGTTCTCGGTGTCGTGGCGGAAGTTGTCCTTGTAGTTGGCAACGAGCTTGTATTGGCCTCCGTCGATGATGGACTTGAACTTCGGGAGAGCCTTGTCGAAGTGACCGGAGTTCATATAGAGCTTGCCGAGGAACATTGTGGCAACGTCCTTGTGCATCCTTCCGTACTGGCCCTTCCAGGTTGCCGGGAAGTTCGCACGGCTCGGAAGATGCTGCTCGGCGAAGAGAAGATCCTGCTCTACGAAGTCACAGAGCTGCTCGAAGGTGGACTCTGCCGGCTTGTCGTCAGGCTTGGAAATCCAGTCTACGATAGGCGCCTTCTTGTAGAGCATAGCGAGATAGTAGTAGTCCATGGCCCTGATCATGCGGGCCTGGGCGAGGACGAGATTCTTGTTCTCCTCGCTGTCCCATTCTACCTGGTCGGCATAGGTGATGACCTGGTTGCAGCGGAAAGCACCCTGGTAGAGGTAATTCCATGCACCGGTGTTCCACCTCTGGTCATAGTTTGCGTAGACAAGGTTGATGAATCCCATAGCGTCCGCGTCAGGGGACTGGGAATAGAATTCGTCGCTCTGTCCGTCGATAATGAAGGCATTGTCGCCGTCCCAGAAGCTGTTGTACAGAGTGTGGTAGCATCCGGTGAGACCGGATTCCACGTCTGCCTGGGTGTTCCATGCCGTCTGCGCCACGAGGGCGTTGGGGTTGTCGAAGTCCAGCCTGTCCTCGCTGCAGGAGGCGGAAAGCAGGACTGCAAGGGCAATTGAGCTTATGGTAAATATCTTTTTCATGTTGATGTCCTCCATTTTAGAATCTTACGTTGACAGTGAAGATGACTGACCTCGGAGAAGGATAGGAGCAGTTGTCCTGTCCCGGTTCGAACAGAGAGGCCTGGAAGTCAGGATCATAACCGCCCTTGTAGCCGGTGAAGGTTACGAGGTTCTGTCCTGCGACGGAGAGCTTGATGTTGTCGACCCACTTGCTGAGGAACGAGGGTTTCCAGTTGTAGGATACGGAGATGCTGCTGATGCGGAAGAAGGAGCTGTTCTCGATCCACCTGTCATTGTAGGTGTAGGAGTTGCGCTGGTCTCCGTACAGAGGCCTCGGGTTCTTGGAACCGGTATTGGTCGGAGTCCAGTAGTCATAGCCTGCGAACACGTTGTTGCAGTCCTGGAGTCCGCACAGGTACCAGTCCATGAGGCTGTAGGCATAGCAGCCGAACTTTCCGTAGCCGATCAGGCCGAAATCCCAGTTCTTGTAGGTAGCGGAGAGGTTGAGACCAGCCTCAAGCTTTGGCCACGGGCTCTTGTCCTTGAGAACCTGACGGTCGTCGGTGCTGATGATGCCATCGTCGTTGTAGTCGATGTACCTCATGTCTCCGGGCTTTGCATCGGGCTGGATGACCTTGCCTGCAGAGTTCTTGTGGTCAAGGACTTCCTGCTCGCTCTGGAATATGCCGTCCGTCTTGATGACATAGAACAGGCCGATGGGCTCGCCTACGCGGGTGACGCTGTGGTCAGTGTACTGCTCGGTCTTCCCATATCCGAAGCCTGTGAGCTTGTTGGCCGTGTGGCTGAGGTTTGCGGAAACGCTGTAGGAGAAGTCGTCGTTGACCTGGTCCTTCCAGGAGAGTGTCAGCTCGACACCCTTGTTCTCGATCGTTGCCGCGTTGACCATCGGGTTGCCGCCGGCGTTTCCGGTGGTCATCAGAAGGTCGAGTCCGGTCAGGACGTCGTGGCTCTTGGAGATGTAGTACTCCAGAGAGGCCTGCAGCCTGTTGTCGAGGAAGGCGGCGTCGATACCGATGTTGGTCTGTTCGAGGCGCTCCCAGGAGAGATCCTCGTTGGCGAGCTTCATCATGATCTGGCCGTAGGTGATGCCGTTGTTGTCACCGCTGTAGAGGTACTGGGGATAGCTGTTGATGAACATCTGCCAGTCATAGTAGCCGACGTTCTGGCTTCCCAGGTTACCCCAGTTGGCGCGGACCTTGAGGTCATTGACCCAGTCTACGTTGAAGAAGTTCTCCTTGCTGACGCGCCATGCTGCGGAGACGGAGGGGAAGAAGCCCCACTTGTGTCCGGGCCCGAAGCGGGATGAACCGTCGGCACGTCCCGTGAGCGTGAGGAGGTACTTGTCTGCGAATGAGTAGTTTACACGTCCGAGATAGGAGATGAGCGCTGCCTCGTAGAGGCTGCCGGATGCGTCCGCGTCGGAAGTACCGGTGGAAACCTGGGTGAGGAATTCGCCGCCGGAAGTGGTGATCAGGTTCTTTTTGCTTCCGGAACCGTTGGTCATCTTGCTGTACTGATAGGTGGTACCGACTACGCCGTCGAGATGATGCCTGGAGAGATCCTTGTTGAAGGAAAGGGTGTTCTCGACGAGGTAGGTCTGCCTTTTGCCGAAGGAAGCGCTAGCGCTGCTGGGGCTGTCGGCTCCGTTGAGGGCGCATGCATAGCCTGTGCTCCAGCTGTTGTTTGTGCTGGAACTCATGTCGACACCGAGGTTGAGCTTGTAGGTCAGCCAGGGCAGGATCTTGGCTTCTGCGAAGGCAGTTCCGCGGGCGAACATGTTCTCGTTCTTGTTCTCGCCGTTGTGGGCGAGGGCAATCGGGTTGTCACCGAGGAAGCGGGCGTGGAGCAGGTTGCCGCGGCCGTAGCCGTTCGTGGTGGCAGCGTCGCTGTCATCGTAGATGGGGATGGTCGGTGGTATCCTGACGACGGCGAGGATGGAACCTCCATGGGTAGTCATGTTGGTGGTACCTACGGAGAAGTTCTCTCCGATTGTCACGGGACCGACCTTGCCGGTGCTGTTGAACCTTACGGTGTAGCGGTCGAGCTGGCGTCCGATGGTGGTGCCGTTGTTGCCCATGTAGTTGAAGGATGCACGGTAGCTGCCGGTCTTCGTTCCGCCGGAATAGCTGAGGTCATAGTTCTGCATGACGCCGGTCTTGAAATAGGCATCCTGCCAGTCGGTATCGTTGTCCCAGTGGTCCATGCGGGAGTTTACGCCCGGGACACCGTCGGCGATGGCGTTGTCATAGGCAACGTCGTAGATCTTCTTGAACTCCTCGGCATCGCCATAGTCGACCCTCGGGAGATTCTGGATGGCGACCTGGGAGTTGAACTCGAACTTGGTCTGTCCGTCCTTGCCGCTCTTGGTCGTGATGATGACGACTCCGTTGGCAGCACGTGATCCGTAGATGGCCGCCGCAGATGCATCCTTGAGCACCTGGATGGACTCGATATCGTTCACGTTGAAGTTGATGTCGTTGGAAGTCGGCATGCCGTCGATTACGTAGAGAGGATCGTTGTTGGTGAGGTTGCTCGTACCGCGGATCTGGATTGTCGGCACGCTGCCGATTTCTCCGGAGGAGCGTACGGAAACGCCCGCTGCGGCGCCCTGGAGCATATCACCGATGGAAGTGTTGGTCTTCTCCCTGTACTCCTCAGGCTTAACTACGGAAACGGCTCCCGTGAGGTCGGCCTTCTTGACCGTACCATAACCGATGACTACGGTCTCTTCAAGCATTTCCACGTCCTCTTGCATCTGGACGTTGATGACTCCGCGATTGGCAATCGGGACAGTCTGGGTCACCATTCCTATGCAGGAGAACTCGAGGGTTCCGTCCATGGGAACATTGTTTAGGATGTAGGAACCATCGGCGTCAGTAAGCGTTCCGATTGTCGTGCCTTGCACGAGGACGGAAACACCGACCGCACCCTGGTTCGTCTTGTCTGTCACTACACCTTTCACCTGCCCGTTCTGGGCATTTGCAAAAGGCATCCAGAGACAGAAAGCGAGGAAAGCTGTCATGAGCTTTCCAAGGAAATTGGATGGTTGTCTCATTTTTGAGAGTATTAGTGAATAATTAAGGGTGAAATAATGTCTTCAAGTTCGTCTGCGGAGGAAACTTCCGGGATTACCCAGGAGGAGCCCGCAACAAGGCGCGGGATTCCGCTTTTCCCCTCGAAAGTCGTCCTTCCGAAGATTTCCAGCGATTTCGACAGCGTGGCTTGCAGCTCCAGCGATGCGAGAGCTTCAGTCAGCTTTGCCTCGCCCATAATCGATATGGCTTTTTCCATTGCCTCATCCACGCTCCTTGGAACCCATTTCCCGTCTTCCTCTCCGGAAAACAGCCATGAATCGAAATCCTCGAAGGATTCCGGCTCGGTTTCCCATACGGCCAGGGCAAGCCTTGCAAGCTCGCATGAACCCTTGAAATGGTCCTCCCCGGCGGGGATGTAGGCATTGCAGGAGGGGCTTAGCGGGGTGGGACAGAGCACGAAGACAATGTCGTCTCGCTCTGCTATCTCGGGAAGGAAGGAATGGACAACGCGGCAGTGAGGACACTGGTAGTCGAACAGGAGCTCTATGCTGTTTTTAGCGGCTGGATCTCCGACATACGGGAACTCTCCGGGCATTGCTGTAGGAAGAGCCTCGTCTGTCTTCCCTCTTGAATAGCGGGCGGAGGGGCTGAGAAACAGCTGACATACAACGAGAAGGGCCACGGCTGCCAGTCCGAATGCGGCATTCGCCGGATGTACCGGACGATAACGCAGCAGGATCAGTACGCTCAGCAGGATCCCTGCCATATGGGTTGTCATGCACCATGGGCAGAAAGCCTTGATCTTCCATGCCTGGAGTGATATGAACCATATCGATGCGCCGAGGATTGCAACTGCAAGGACTTGCAGTATTCCGCGGGTCATGGAACGGAGCTCATCGTCGCGCTCCAGCGCATAGGCGGCAAGACAGATGACTGTGGCAAGGTAGATCCCGGCTCCTGCCGCTCCGACGGGCAGAAATCCCATCAGGGTCGACCATCTGCTGGAAAGGACGCTTCCGCATGAGCTCTCACCGGTGCATCCGGGGAGCGAAATGTCGGAGAGCGTGTGGGTGGTCAGGAAAATGCAAAGGGTCAGGGCCATGACGCCCAGAAGCGTCATGACCCATTCCCAAATGTGTTTTCCTTCAGCCATGGACTAGTATCTGTTGGGAAGTCCGGGCGTCGGTATGTTGTCGAGAGCTGCGGTTCCTACAGGGTAGTCGTTCCTGAGCGGAGATGCGAGGGTAATGTCCATCACCTTCTGCTCGCGCTTTATGACCATGTCTCCCCAGTGCATCTCGGTGAATTCGCTGCGGACCTTGCCGACAGTTCCGACCTTGGTCTGTTCCCCGCCTATCTGCAGGAACTTTCCTGGTGTCAGGAAGGAGACTTCGCTGATGGTGATAGTCTGGTCTCCCGCATGAGCCTCCTTGTAGAGATGGGCAACACCTATGCCCTTGAAATCCACCTTGTTGTCATCAGTGTCTGCGCCATCGGGATAACGTCCGGCGCTGACCTTGGCTGCAAGCGTGGCAGGACCGCCGAAGTTCCTTCCGCCGCCGACTACGGGAGCTGGGGCGAAGTTGCCCATCTTGTCCTCGCCGAAGCCGGAATCACCCTGGTATCCTTCGGACAGCCATGGATCCACGATAGCTCCGTAGTTCACGGTCTCGACAACATTGCCGGACTTGTCGCGGAGGGTCATGTTCCCGGAGTTGCCGATCGTCGGGCCTCCGAAGAGCTGGTCTGCAGGCACATCTCCGTGGTAGCCTGCCTTGGAAGCGGCATCATAGACGGGCTCGTCGATAGAATGGTTCTTTGCGAGCGGACGGTCGAGTTCAAGGGAATATGCGAGTCCGAGCACGGGTTCATTGCTGGAGTGGTCGAACTTTGTGGCAGGCTCGAAATCTATTCCCGTCCCCTGGACGCAGAAAGGCAGGTTGGACGAGTGGTTGTATTTCAGAGGTTTCTCGAGCTCGAGCCCTGTTCCGGGATCATCGTCCGGTCCGAGGGTGGGAGCTCCGAATGTAGTAGCACGGGAAGAGGCTGTACCGACAGCCTTGACCGTGACGTACTCGACTCCGTGTCCCTTACTGTTGATGTCGAGACGGATCCTGTCTCCGACACTGATGTTTGTCACGTCGGAAACCTTGATGTTCGTGTCTCCGGCCTTGGCATCCATCGAAAGATATGCCTGGGTACCGGGCTTCCCGACCTTGGTAACTGTCACGACCTCATACTTTTCGAGAGAATTGTTGACAGCGGGGTAGGTCGCGCCATAGCCGATGGCCATCTTGCTGCCGGCACGGAAGCCGTCGATGTTGGTGACGGGAATGTTGGTGGAACCTGCGGGAATCGTGATGACCGGTCCGTCGGGCAGAGGCTGCCATATGGTAGTCGGCGTGCCGAGATTCTCTTTCCTGGGCGAGAAACCGCTGAATCCCTGGCTCATTATCTCCTTGGGCTCCAGCGCGTTGACCTTTCTGATAGTGCGGGTCTCGTCGCCGATCATGACCTGGTCTCCGGCCTTCATGCCTTCGACATTGCCGACGTAGACGACGTTGTCTCCCTTGGCCGCATCGACTGCCAGGCCGGCATTCGACATCCCGAGCAGGTAGAACTGCTTCGGAGCGAGGACGGTGCCGTCCGGGATACGGATGGAGGAGAAGTACGGGATATGGACAGGATGGTTCGTGAGGGTCCATCCGGACACGTTCACGGAGGCGTCGCTGCTGTTGTAGAGCTCGATGAAGTTGTCGGAGTACTCGTTGATCTTGACCGGTTCGGCATTGCGTACCTTCAGCGCGGTGCGTTCAACGATTGCCTTGCCTCCGGCAGTCATCCTGGCAATTGCCCTGATGTCCCCGTTGTAGTTCCTCTCTCCGGAAGTCACTGCGAAGTTCACGACGACCTTCTGGCCTGGAGCGACTGTGTATCCGACGGTTTTTTCAGACTCGCCAGTCCCTGCAACGGCGGCCTTCCACCCTGCAGGAGTCTCTACGGAAAGGGTGAGCCCTTCTACGGGCAGACCGGTCGTATTGACGTATGTTACAGTGGTGTAGGCTGTGCTGCCGGGTGCGTACGTCTGGACGTGGGACGGCCTGTCGATCTTGTTGGAGGCAGCGATCGAGAGAGGCTGCACGTCATACCTTGCTGCAACGATGTTTGCCTGGATCTTCTGGTTGGTCTCGGCAGAGGGGAATGTTCCGGCTTCGGTCATGGCACCCTCATAGAATGTGCCGGTGGAACCGTTGCCGTTGTCACCTCCATTTCCGAGCAGGATTGCTCCCTGCTTGCGCATGGGATCGTAGCTCTTGTTGGGGTTGTTGATGCGCGGACCGTCGTAGATTGTTCCGAGCTCGCCCTTCTGGGCATCACCGCCCATGGAACGCCAGTGATGCGGCTCGCCGTCCACGGTTGCAGTCACGAACCTCCACGTGATGTTCTCCAGATCCTTGCAGAACTTGTCGTTCGGGTCGGGGTTGACGCAGCCGACAAGGTTGTTCTCCTGGTCTGTCATGATCCATGGACCGGGATCCGGGCCGTAGTACCAGTCGGGAGCATTTCCGAAATAGGTCGTCTCCATGGTGCCGTCTCCGTCATCGCGGGAGTCGATTTCGGCGTTGCCGTAGTCGTAGCAGCAGCGGCTGTTGTAGTGCTGGCCGCTGATTACCCAGTAGGTACCTTCTGCCTGGTCGTCGACTGCGGTGCCGGTCGGATCGTCGTTGCGGATACCTGTACCGGATACAATATAGATTCCATATACTTTATGTCCACCCAGAGTGACAGGGTCCCAGTCGGCGATGGGCAGGTTGTCGAATCCGCCCATGGCGTTTCCGCTGAATCCTCCACGTGGAGCCTGGGTCAGGTCATTGCCATGTCCTGACTGGTCGTAGAGCACTGTGATCCAGCAGGTTGTGTTCTCGCAGAATGCATCCTGCGCGGCTGCATCCGCATATCCTCCGGGATCTCCTGCCGAGGGCTTCACGACTCCGATGTCCAGGGTCTTGCCGTCGGAGGCGCGCATTACCTGGTAGAGCGGTCCGTTGTAGGAAGCATAGAGCGCCCTTGTGCTGCTGTGGGCGGCAACGCAAGGAGTACCACCCTGTTTGTAGACGTCGCAAGGACCTTCCGGTCTCTGCGGTACATTCTGACCATCTTTTGCCACGGCAAAGGCTGCCGAAATGGCTATCGGGGCTGCGATTGCAGCTGCAATGGTCAGGATCAGAGCTGTTTTCTTGTTGGTCATTTTATCTAAAGAATTTCAGTGTTCCGGGCTTTGTCTTGACAGTGCTGATGAAAGCATCGTCGAAATGGTGCCTGAGAGTGCACTTGTCGTCTATGATCATGGTCGGGGCATCTTTCTCGTTGAACGCCTCCCATTCGGGCATTCCCTTCGCCGCGGGCTTTCCTGTCTTTATGAAGGAGAGCCATGCGTCGGAAACGACTTCCTGGAGCCTGTAGGCCCTTTCGGTGCCGCCGGTCATCTCCCTTTCGAGGTCGACGTTGTTGAACATGAACGGAAGTTCCATTCCGTGGCTTGCCCCTAGCACGTTGCCTTCAGGCTTCCACATGAAGAAATACACATAGGCAGGAGCCCCGCCAAGACGGCTCTTTGCAGTTGCCTGAGCAATGGCGGACGGACGGTAGAATGTGTCCACGAAGAGCACGTCGGTGATGGGCTTGTCCGGGTAAACTGCCTCGAAGCCGGCGAGATACTTCTCTGCGTCCTTTGCGCCCATGCGCCTGGTCAGTTCCGCAATGACGCCTGCGCGGTCGAGATCGGAGCTGATGTCGAAGTGGAGCTCATTGTAGTTGCACCCTATCATCATGGTGACGTCCTTGCTGACAAGCGGTGCTGTCGGGACGAAGAGCTGAGTCGGGAGGAACTTGTTCCCCACAGACGGACACCATACCATGTCGAGCTTGGCATCGTCCCCGAACTCCTTCCTCGCAGTAGCGATTGCCTTGTCTCCGGCCTTGACCAGGTCCTCATAAGAGACGGAATCGAGCTTCTGTGCCGCCTCCGAGGGCTTGATTCCGAGATTCTCGAGCGTCAGCAGGCCAACCCTCTGGGAAACCTTTGTCTCGCAGAACTCCAGGGCGGACCCGCTCTGGACTATGGCCCTCTGGAAGAGGCCCTTGGCCGACGGGACTGCCATGAGGGTGGAAACCTTGCGTCCGCCACCGCTCTGGCCTGCAATTGTCACGCTGCCCGGGTCACCCCCGAACTTGTCGATGTTGCCGTGGACCCATTCGAGGGCCTTCACGATGTCCTGGAGTCCGAGGTTTACGCTTTCGGAATATTTGCCTCCGAGCGCGGTCAGGTCGAGGAATCCGAGCACGTTGAGCCTGTGGTTCAGGGAAACTACGACGATGTCGCCTTTTTCAGCAAGGGAACGGCCTTCGTAGCAGGGAAGGTCGTGGGCTGAGCCGCCATTGAATCCGCCTCCGTGGAGCCATATGAATACGGGACGTTTCTTGCCGTCGTTGATTCCCTTTGTCCATACGTTGAGGACAAGGCAATCCTTTTCGTCCATCGGCTCGATGACGAAGTTGTTGCCGAAATTGTAGTCGGTCTGGGATGTGGCTGGATTCCACTTCAGGTTTTCGTCCTGGGGTGCCTGCGGTCCGTAGATCCTGGCCATGCGGACGCCCGTGAAAGAGTCCGGAGCTGTCGGC
>CAYTXA010000060.1:0-11034 GCA_964440865.1 uncultured Muribaculaceae bacterium
GGTACTGTCCAGGGCATTACCGGCTTCGGGGCTGCTATCGTCATCATGTGCGTGCTGCCCTACGCCATGTCGCTGTTTGAGTCCCAGGCTTTGGCGAATATCGTCTCGATGGTGATCAACATTTCCCTGCTTGTCCACTACAGGAAGGAGGTGCAGTGGAAACAGCTTATCTTCCCGGCACTTTTCTACTTCATCGGCAGCACGCTGTCCGTGAACATCGCGATCGGGATGGACAGAGTCCTGCTGAGGCGATGCTTCGGGGTGTTCCTTATCCTGCTTGCGGCATATTTCATCTTCTTTGGCAAGAAGATCCACCTCAAGGAGAATGTGCCCACGCTGATTGCATGCGGCCTGCTGGCAGGTTTCTTCGAGGGGGCGTTCGGCGCAGGCAGCGGCCCTGTCTTCGTGCTGTATTTCATGACAGTGTGCCCGACAAGGGGATCTTACATCGGCACGGTCCAGGGCTGCCTTCTGACCGGCTACATCTATCTCCTGTTCCTCAGGATCTCCAAGGGCATAATTACGGAGGAGTCGCTCTTGCCCGCGGCGGTTGGCGTCGCAGGGGTCGTAATCGGCTTGCTGCTGGCGCACGCGATAGGGAAGCGCTTCAATGACGAAGCCCTCCGCAAGGTCGTCTACGGCATGATCACCGTCTCCGGCCTCGCTACGATCCTTACGGCATAAGAGTGTCTAGTTCAGAGACTTCAGGCAGGACTCGAGCTTTCCGGTATCGACAGTGACGAGCAGAACCTTGCCCTCCTTGTCGAGAACGTAGAATGTCGGAATCCACTCGATGTGGTATGCCTTCGAGATTTCGGTCTCTTTCCACTTTTTCAGCTCGCTGACAGGGATGATTTTGCTGTCGCCCTGCTCGGCAAGAGCTTTCTTCCAGGCTTCGGCATCATCGTCGAATGATATTCCGATGAAGTCCACGCCCTTTTCCGAATACTCGTTGGAGAGACGGACCATGTCGGGCGCAACTTTCTGGCAGTCAGGGCACCACGATGCCCAGAAGTCCAGCACGGCATATTTTCCCTTGCTCTCGCTGAGGGAGTATGTCTTGTCTCCGGAAGGCGTCTTGAGGGTGAAGTCGGGAGCGGCTTCGCCTGGTTTGAGGCTGTTCGCGGTATAGATAGCGTCAAGGCTGTCCGCCTCGGAAACGGCGGTTTCGGAAGAAGTGGCTTCCTGGGGTTCGGCGCTCTTTGCGGCCTTCTTGTTCTGCCCGCATGACGCGAGCACGAGGGCTGCGCAGATTGCGGAAAAGATCAGTGATCTGTTTATTCTCATGGTGTAATGTCTAAATTGGGAATAAAGGTAGCAAAATATTTTCTATATTCCGACAGGAACAATGAATTTGAATTATTAAAAATTAATCATTATATTTGTTCTCATAAACCAAATCTGCACTGAAAAATGGAATTAAAGGGATCAAAAACTGAAAAGAACCTCATGGAAGCCTTCGCAGGGGAGTCCATGGCAAGGAACAAGTACACCTACTTCGCCTCCAAGGCGCGCAAGGACGGCTACGAGCAGATAGCTTCTCTCTTCGAGGAGACTGCCGGAAACGAGAAGGAGCATGCAAAGCTCTGGTTCAAGTATCTCGAGGGCGGCGCTGTGAAGTCAACAGTCGAGAACCTCAAGGCTGCAGCCGAGGGCGAGAACTACGAGTGGACTGATATGTATGACCGTATGGCCAAGGAAGCTGACGCAGAAGGCTTCAAGGAGATCGCTGCCAAGTTCCGCATGGTCGCTGCTGTCGAGAAGGTTCACGAGGAGCGCTATCGCAAGCTCCTGAAGAACATCGAGGACGCAAAGGTATTCTCCCGTGACGGGGACTGCATCTGGGTTTGCCGCAACTGCGGTCATGTGGTTGTGGGACCCAAGGCTCCTGAAGTTTGCCCCGTCTGCAACCATCCGCAGAGCTTCTTCGAGCTCAAGGCTGAGAATTTCTAGCCCTTAAGGCTTCTGATCTGATCGGCAATTTCAGAACGGCGCCGTCGGTGCTTCTCGCTTGATCTTACAGCGAGCAAGCCGCCGATGGCGCCGCCTGCTATAAGACCCACTGCCGTGGCGACCACGAGACTGGCTGCATTCTGCCCGCCGAGAAGCTGGCTGAGGGAGGAAGAATGCCGGGCAAGGTCTGCGACAAAGACGGCTCCGATTGCCAGGGCGATATATGGAGTCGGCTTCTCCAGCCTGACCTCCATTTCATTGATATGTTCCAGCCGTTCTGCGGAATCCAGCAGATTCCCAGACTGGTAGGCTTTGTTGCGTGTGGAATTGATCCGGATGGTCAATATCCATTCCATGGCAAGCAGGCAAGCAAGCAGGACGACCGGTATCCAGGAGATCAGCCCCAGCAGCCTGAGCACAATGAAGATGGCTATCGAGATTCCGCAGACGATGATTCCCGGGGTGTCCCATGATCTGTTGAAAGAGCGGATGTTCGCTTTCACTGTCCGCATGATTTCCTCGTCGGATGGCGTTCCGCTGTTCCCGATTCTTTTCCTGAGGACTTCGAACTGTGCTCTCATGTCCGTGAGAGCGTCTGTGTTCCCGTCATTCATCATTCATCTTCTTTAGTTGCTCCTTGATGCGGAATAGCCTGACCGATACGTTCTTGGCGGTGATGCCTACAATTTCCCCGATCTCCTCATAGCTCATGTTCTCGAGCCACAGGAGGACGATTGCGCGGTCGAAAACCCCGAGCCTGGAGATGCGCCTGTTCAGCATCCTGATCTGCCGGGACTCCGGGTCGTCACCCTCGAACAGGTTGGCCCCCAGGTCGATACGTGCCTTTTCCGGCTGCTTCTTCTGTTTCCTGTCCTGCGATATGCAGGTGTTCAGGCACAGACGGTAGATCCATGTCCGGACGTTGCTCCGGCCCTCGAATGTAGGGTATCCGCTCCAGAGACGGATCAGGCATTCCTGGAACAAATCTTCCACCTCGTCCTGATCCTTCGAGAACATGTAGCACACGGTGTAGATTGTGTCCTTGTTCTCCCGGACAAGACGGGCAAAAGACTGTTCGTCACTAATCGGCATTGAACTCAAGATATTTCCTGTAGTCGTAGCGCCTCATGAGCTCGAAGCCCCAGAATGCAAGGGGGAAACCTACGATTATCCCGATGCAGAGCCCGTCCGTTGCGCGGGCTGAATCTCCGGAGATGACCCATGCGAGAATCCCGAAAACAACTAGCAGAGAAAATCCTGCGATGACAGGGGCGAGGCATTTCCCGGGGTAGCGGAAATTCTCCCCGATGTGGGCCTTTCTCCTGACAGTCTCGTCGGTTGCGTTCTGCTCGGCGTACGGTCTGCTGACGTTTACGGCAACGGTAGCCAGCATGACCCCGAAGACAAAGTATTCCGAGTCATGCATAAACAGGCATAAGATTACGCCTCCGGCGAGGAGAATCCAGGCGACGGGATTGCGGAGTGCAATCTTCACGAGCGCCCATTTCTTGAATTCGATCTTTCCCATTGTTTCCATAGCTTTTTTATTCCTTAGACGCAGGAACGGGGCTGGAAACTACAGCCTCCGGCTAAAAATGTGTCATGAATTCGATGACGAACTTGTCCTTTTCCGATACCTTCGGCGTGGCATCATCGTCATAGAAGTATTTTTCGTAGTTTATGCGGATGTCGGTGACAAACGGCATGTTTATGCTGAGGGTGACGCCTGCTGTGATGCGGGAGCGCTTGTAGTCAGTGATGTAGAGCTTTCCGTCGGTCCCGGCGGTACCGTCGCTGTGGTTGTCCATATAGTCGAAGCGGGCGAGCGGAGACCAGGACTGGATGAAACTGTCGCTCCTCTTGACGGGAATCGTGTAGCAGACAAAGCTGTCGAATGCTCCGACCGGGTCGAACGCGTCCTCGGCGTAGTGCTTGTAGAGGTATTCCACCTCAGCAATGAATCCCTTGTTTTTGTAGGTCATGCCGGCATCGTACATCATTATGTTGACGGGGCCGGGCTTTACCTTCTGGACGCTGGCCTCGAGCGTCAGGCCGATCGGAAGAGTCGCCTCTACCTTTCCGGAGAAGTTGACGTTGTCTGTCCAGAAGTCCTTCTGGTTCGTGAGCCCCGAGCCGTTGAAGACTCCGAAACGCGTAACTATCGGGAAACCGGGGCGGAATGTGTATCCGACCTCAGCTCCGACGTCACGGACATTCCCGACCTGCTTGGCGATGAATGACCTGTTGGCAAAATATTGCTGGTGCGGGGAACGGTGCGCATCGATGGTGAACGGGACCCTCTCCTGGCCTATGGTGAACTGGAAATCAGGGCTGAACGGGTGGATTCTCGTGTAGGCGTCGAGCATCTTGATCTTGCCCTCGTCGCAGAGGTCTATCTCCGCCTTGTATTCTACTTTGTCTGTGAGTTTTCCGGAGACGTTCACCCTGGCGGTGCGGACCTCCCAGCGGTATTTCTCGTCGTCTGTCTGGTATTCGACTTTTCCCCTGAGTGTCCCGCCGATTTTCATCGTGGGCTTTATGTCATTCCCCTGCGCGAAAGCCGCAGACGTGAGGAGGAGAAGTGCTCCTGCAAGCAGTAGTTGCCTTTTCATTGTGCGGAAGTTTGTTTGTTGTTTACTCCGCAGTAAAGATAGGAATTAATGGCAGGATAGGCAGTTGTGTCACATAATTGTCATGAAAGTTTAACTATTTTGTCCACATTGCCGCCTTCACGACGGGTGCCCCATCGCAGCTTATCATGAACCGGGTCTCGTTCTCGCCGGCAGTCTTCCTGTAGACCGAAACCTTGTCCCCGTCCCTTGTCTCCTTTAGGAACTGGATGTCGAAGTCGCTGACGTTGCCGCCGTCTAGAAACTCCCTTGAAAACGTGTCTGCAATGAATCTGACGTAGCGCGTGTTGTTGGTGTGGTGAGTGAAGTCGGTGTCGCTCGGACGGACGGTCTCCTCCAGGACGAGTTCTTCGCCAGAAAATTCGTCAGTGATCCTGGAGAACGGTGCAGGCATTATAGAAGGCTCCGCCTCTACATCGCCGGGGAAGCTTACCGAGATGATAGCCACCACCTTGCGAGTAACCAGATTTATGGGACAGAGCTGGGTCTTGGCGTTGAAGAGGGGCCTTTCGCCCTCTTCCGTGACCACGGTCTCGACGGTTATCCTGACGGGGGAGAGCTTGCTGACAAAAGTATGGATATGCCCCTTCGTGAGCCAGTGCGGGGATTCGTCGAAGTGCAGTCTGACGTTCGTGAACACCCACGCCGAATTGTCTGACTTCTTTATAGTAATATTGTCTGTTCCCATTGTTCTGAAGAACTCCGTGACCGAGTCCTGGTTGAGGTCCATACTTTCGGCCAGCCCCAACCTTTCGGACCTGTCCAGGAGTGAGTAAGATGTCAGGAAGTCCCTGTCGTAATTGTATATCATCTGAAAAATTTTTGATTTGATGCGAACAAATTTAGAAAATATTGCATACATTAGCAGCCGTGAAACAGAATTACGCATACGCAGCTTGTTGTTGTACCGCAGTCGGAAGACCGGCGGTAGGCAGTCGTTGCATGTAGTATCCTGTATCGGAGAAATCGGACGAGCCCGCTGGTCTTCTGGACCGGCGGGCTTTGTCGCAATATAAAACAAACTTAACAAAACCATGATCTACAATCATCTTACAGAACTGATCGGCCGCACCCCGCTGCTGAGGGTGCGCAAGGTAGAAGGCCAGGGTGCCGAAATCCTCGTTAAGATCGAATCTTTCAACCCCGGCGGAAGTGTCAAGGACAGGATTGCCCTTGCAATGATCGACGACGCTGAGAAGAAGGGGCAGCTCGCTCCCGGAGCCACCATCATCGAACCCACAAGCGGGAACACCGGAATCGGTCTTGCCTGGGTGGGCCGTTCGAGAGGCTACAAGGTCATCCTGACGATGCCTGACACCATGAGCCAGGAGCGCAGGAGCCTTCTCAAGGCTCTTGGTGCAGAGCTCGTGCTCACTCCGGGCGCCGATGGAATGAAGGGTGCCATCGCGCGTGCAGAGCAGCTGCGGGAGTCCACTCCGGGAGCCGTGATCCTTTCCCAGTTCACCAATCCTGCCAACCCAGCGGCTCATGAGAAAACCACGGGCGAGGAGATATGGAAAGACACTGAAGGTAAGGTCGATATCTTCGTCGCAGGCGTCGGCACGGGCGGAACCGTAAGCGGAACGGGAAGGGCCCTGAAGAAGCATAATCCTGCTGTCAAGGTCTATGCAGTCGAGCCTGCATCTTCGCCGGTCCTCTCTACAGGAAAGGGCGGGAAGCACAAGATCCAGGGCATCGGTGCTGGCTTCGTACCGGAGACTTATGACGCTGCCACTGTGGACGGGGTCATAACTGTTTCCGACGAGGATGCCGTTCTCGCTTCCAGAGGGCTCTCCGAGCGTGAGGGACTTCTTGTCGGGATTTCCTCCGGAGCGGCCTACCATGCGGCATTGACCCTTGCCGCGAAGCCCGAGAACAAGGGAAAGACCATAGTTGCCCTGCTCCCTGACACGGGAGAAAGGTATCTGTCCACGATCCTCTACGCGTTCGACGAGTATCCTGTCAAGAAATGATGCCTTTCGACGAGAACAATGCCGCTTCCCTGATGATGGAGATGAGGAGCTACGTGTTCCCTGACCATTATAAGGGAAGAGGCGATCTTCAGAATATTCTCTCCGCCATGCTTGACAAAGAGCAGGCGGAGAGGTTTGTTGAGAACCTTCCGGAGATAAAGCGTCTCGTCTGGACTGACGTAGAGGCTGTACTGAGGAATGACCCTGCCGTGTCCAGCATCGACGAGGTCATACTGACATATCCTGCGACGAAGGTCATGCTCCATTACCGCACGGCCCATGTGCTGTATCTGCTTGGCGTTCCGATTCTTCCGAGGATGCTGACTGAGATTGCCCATTCCTGTACGGGAGTGGATATCCATCCAGGGGCGGAGATAGGGGAGTACTTCGGGATAGACCATGGGACCGGAATCGTGGTCGGGGAAACATGCATAATCGGCAGCAACGTGATGGTCTACCAGGGTGTCACGCTCGGCGCGCTGAATTTCAAGCGGTCTTCCGGCGGGAGACCGGAGAATATCCCGCGCCATCCGATAATCGGGGACAATGTCACGATCTATGCAGGCGCGACCCTGCTCGGGCGCATAATGGTCGGGCACGACAGCGTCATCGGCGGAAACGTCTGGCTCACGCAGGATGTCCCCCCGGGATCGAAGATTGTCCAGGGCAGGGCGAGGGTCAGCCACCTTACTTTCACGGACGGAGCCGGGATATAGGACGGGAAGTTGAGCGGAAAATTTGTATATTTGCAGCGCAAAAATCGGCCAAAGGCACACCGGTTCTGGACTGTAGGCCATCAACAATCAGATAATTATGGCAAAGTCTAGAAAGCTGACATGCACAATCCTGTCCATGTCCCTCCTTACCGTGATGGCCGGTGCGGCCATTGCTCCCGCCCTTGGAGTGATCAAGGGTCATTTCTCCCAGGCGCCTGACATACTCATCCAGCTGATAGTGAGCATCCCGGCGCTCTTCATCATTCTCACGAGCCTTGTCTTTCCTGCCCTCAGCAGGAAATTCGATACCAGGGTGCTGGCTGTGAGCGGGCTTGTTATGTATGTGGTTTTCGGCACCGGAGCGTTCTTCGCGAGCTCTCTAGGCGGCCTTCTGGCAATGCGCGCGATGCTTGGGATCAGCGTGGGGCTGATCATGCCCCTCAGCACGGGACTCCTCAGCTACTACTACTCTCCCGAAGAGCAGGCAGGGCTCATGGGACTAAGTGCGGCCATGAATCAGATGGGCGGTGTCGTAGCGACGCTGCTTGCGGGGCTTCTTGCGAATATCCAGTGGAATTATGGATTCCTTGTCTATCTGCTCGGACTGGTGGCAGTTGTGCTGGTAGTCCTGTTCCTTCCGGCCGACCATATAGGCAAGCCTCTGATCAGAGAAGAGGATATTCCCGAGGACAAGCGGCGCCTATCCCGCAAGGCGGAGAGGAGTGTCCATCCCGAGGACGGGACGGTTCCGATTCCGAACGGCTTCTTCGCCAGGGTGAAGAGATTTCACCCCAGCGTCGTCGGAATGCTGCTCGTAATGGTGATTTTCTTCGTGTTCCCGACAAATTTCGCCATAGCTGCGCACTCGGGTACATCGCTGGGCAACAATGAGATAACCATAATCATGGTCGCTCTCGACGTCGTGGCTTTCCTTGTGGGGCTTGTGTTCGGCGCAATGATGAATGCCCTTCCCCGTGCCATGAAATATCTTTCCCCGGTATTCTTCTTCCTGGGGTATCTGCTCTATTGCCTTTTCCCATCGGTCGGTGGCTATATCGCCGGATCTGTCCTCATCGGCATAGCCAACGGCATCGGAGTTCCATATCTCAACACCATTGCCTCCATCAAGGCCGGCAGGCAGGCTGCGACGACCGTTATGCCCCTCCTGAGCATGGCGCTGTACCTCGGCCAGTTCATTTCCCCGTTGGTGGTCACTCCGCTCGGACGCTGGCTTTTCGGAGACAGGGGAGCGTCTGCGCCTTTCATGGTGGCATGCCTCTTCTCGGTTGTGTTCCTGTTCCAGGTCTACTCGACCCGACATTTCCAGAGTCTCCCGCCGAAATCCAGATAGATTTCCTATATTTGGGGTCACGAACTAGATAACAAAGGCAAAATGAATCCTACCGTAATCATGCTGATGCATTGCCCGGATCAGCGTGGAATCATAACCGATATCACGGGTTTCGTGACCAACAACGGCGGCAACATCGTCTATCTCGACCAGTACGTGGACCATATCGAAGGTCGGCTGTTCATGCGTCTGGAATGGGACCTGGACGGGTTCCTGATCCCGCGCGAGAAGATAGGGGAGTATATAAAGACCCTGTTCGAGCCCCGCTATCAGCTGGAATTCAACCTGTACTTCAATGACGTACGCCCGCGTATGGCGATTTTCGTCAGCAAGCTGAGCCACTGCCTCTACGACCTGCTTGCCCGGTATGCCGCAGGAGAGTGGGCCGTGGACATTCCCTGCATCATCAGCAACCATGAGGACCTGCGCCCCGTCGCGGAGCAGTTCGGCATTCCCTACTATGTCTGGTCCATCGAGAAAGACCATTCCAACCTCGCCGAGGTCGAGGCGGCGGAAATGGACCTGCTGCGCCGAGAGAAGGTCACGTTCATCGTCCTTGCCCGGTATATGCAGATCCTGAGCGACAAGCTGATCGAGGCTTACCCGCACCATATCATCAATATCCACCACTCGTTCCTCCCGGCCTTTGTCGGGGCGGATCCCTACAGGCAGGCCTTCGAGAGGGGAGTGAAGATCATCGGGGCGACGAGCCACTATGTCACGGCGGAGCTGGACGCGGGCCCGATAATAGAGCAGGATGTCGTGCGTATAACCCATAAGGACACTCCCGCAAGTCTCAAACTGAAAGGGCGCGACCTCGAAAAGATAGTCCTCAGCCGTGCCGTCACAAAGCACATCGAGCGTAAGATCCTGACCTACAAAAACAAGACGATTATCTTCAGTTAGCCCGTGCCGATGTGGAAATCGTAAGGCGGTTCAAACGTAAAAGATAAAATTTCCTGGACAACTTTGGATTTTTTGTCCTATATTGCATCAGAAAACAAAAGAACAATGGCGTTCACGCTCAATAATAATCAGCTCAATAATCAGAATCAGAATCTGGTCCTGAGCGTTGAGAGTGTGGATTCCAGCCTGCCGCACACTAAATGATAGCGCTCAGGTACAACTTAAGATTCATAAGGCTGGTCCGAAAGGTCCGGCCTTTTTCCGTAATCATAGAGCAATAAACCCAAAACCTTATGAAAAAAATCGAGGCAATTGTCCGCAAGACACACTTTGAGGATGTCAAGGAGGCGCTCTTCGCCGCTGACATCAACTGGTTCTCCTACTCCGAGGTCAAGGCCATCGGCCAGGACCGTCAGGAGCGTATCTACCGCGGGGTGATGTATTCCACCGACATCATCTCACGCATAGAGATCAAGATCGTCTGCCGCGACCAGTTCGTGCAGCCAGCAATCGATGCCATCATGGGCGCGGCGAGGACAGGGGAGATCGGTGACGGACGAATATTCGTCAGCCCGGTCGACGATACATGGTCCATCAGGACCGGAGAGCACGGAGATACGGTGCTCCGGGACAAGAAGTAGAACAAACGAAACGAACTTGACAATGATTACAATCAGTGGACTGGACACCGTATGGGTCCTTCTGGGAGCTATCCTGGTATTCTTCATGCAACCGGGCTTTGCCCTCGTGGAAGCGGGATTCACCCGCACGAAGAACACGGCCAACATCCTGATGAAGAACTTCGTCGACTTCATGGTCGGCACGTTCTGCTTCTGGATGCTCGGATTCTCGCTGATGTTCGCCTCCGGCAACGGATTCATCGGCGGACCCCATCTTTTCGGATACACATTCTACCCCGACACGAACATCCCGAAAGAATGTTTCCTGGCCTTCCAGACAATGTTCTGTGCTACTTCTGCGACAATTGTCTCGGGAGCCATGGCGGAACGCACGAAATTCTCCGCCTATGTGGTTGTATCTGTGATCATTTCCCTGCTGATCTATCCTATAGAAGGTCACTGGGCATGGGGCGGCGGCTGGCTCAGCGGCCTTGGCTTCCATGACTTCGCCGGCTCTGCGGTTGTGCATACCGTCGGGGGATGCATAGGCCTTGCAGGCACCATCATCCTCGGGCCCAGGATTGGGAAATACTCGAAGGACGGAAAGTCCAGGGCCATCCCCGGCCACAATCTCTCCCTGGCGTCCCTGGGAGTGTTCATCCTCTGGATGGGATGGTTCGGATTCAACCCCGGATCGACCCTTGGAGTGTCGGGTGAGAACGCTGCCCTTGCGTCGCATATCTTCCTCACTACCAATATGGCAGCTGCGATAGGCGGGCTCACGACCATGTTCTTCACATGGTTCCTGTACGGGAAACCGTCTCTGTCCATGGTCTGCAACGGAATCCTGGCCGGTCTGGTCGGAGTCACCGCAGGGTGCGATGC
>CAYTXA010000061.1:0-10989 GCA_964440865.1 uncultured Muribaculaceae bacterium
ATAGCCGCTCCGCGTCTATATCCTGCTCGGACAGTCCTCGCATTCCGGCTACGCCTGACCGGCGCTTTGCCTTGCCGGCCATGCTCGGGCTGACGCCCGACCGGCCATCCTCGCAAGGTCGCCCCACGCCACTCCAGGCCGCCTCCCCACCGTTCCTGGTCGCCCTCACCTCCTCTGAACGCCTTCGCTACGTCCGATTGTCCTCTACACATCATCTACCCGCCCGTCCACGTCATACCATATACACGCCCGAAGGTGTTCCGCCCTGGACCTTCGAGCGGCTTTCCCTGACATTTCCCGCGCGAACGTGCGCCGTCTTGTACCTTCGAGCGGGTTAGGGTCGGAGCAGGGAAATGAAAAATGTTTTAAATGCAACTTCGTCCGCACCAAAGAAAGCTTAACTCGCTCACCTGGCAGGTTTTCCGACCATTCGAGAGTGGTCAAAGAATGGTTTAGTAGGATTCAGACACCATTGTCATGAAAATAAGAGAGGCTTCACTGCCAAACATGGGGATCGGCACAAGAATCAGGCAAGTCAACATGACGCTTTCATATGGAGGAGAACAGTATTTCAAGTTCCTTGACGCAGACACTGTCTATCATGTTACATCAGAAGCCGATATTCCATTCATGTTTTTCCTCTCTCCGTCAATGGCCAAACAGTCGAAGCTTGGCCAGAATATGTAGACGCTCAGGGGAATCTCTATTGTTTCTTGCAGCCCCGTGATTCAAAGATGGTTTATCCGGAATTCGACGAAATGAAAGATAATCCTGTGCTATTGATACTGTCACGAAAGATCGGGCAGCAAAAGGAAGAGTTATTTCGATGAGGGCAGGGAAACGGGGAAATCGAGGACCATACGGACGCCGCCTGCATATGTCTCGTCGAGGCTGATATCGCCTCCGATTTGAGCCATGGCACTCTTTGCCACAGCGAGCCCCAGTCCGGTACCGCTGGAGAAATCGTCCACCTTGTTGAAGCGGTCGAAGATAACGTCACGATGTTCGGCAGGAATGCCGGGGCCTGTGTCCTCGATGACGATCCGGTCGATGTTGCCGGAGCGGGTACGGATCACGCGGACAAAGCCTTCGGAAGTGAATTTCAGGGCATTTTCATAGACCTCGCTCAGAGCTCGTTCGAGGTTCACGACGTCTACTCCTACGGCAAAGGTCTCGGGAACGAGAGAAGTCGATACCTTGACGCCCTTTTTCGGACGCATCCTGCACTCCTTCATCACCTTTGCGATGACGTCATTGATGTAGACCCACTTGATTTCTCCGGACCTTGGAGCAGAAGCATCGAGGTCGGTAAGAATCACGACATCATCCACCACATGCATCAGATCCTCGCTGCTGGCGCGTACCCTGTCAGCATATTCGGCGAGCGTATTGTCTCCCCGGGCGGAAGCCGCAATGACATTCGAGAATCCCACGATCGAATTGAGAGGGGTACGGATCTCGTGGTTCATGTTCTGGAGGAACACCGTCTTCGCCCTCGCTGCAGCCTCAGCTGCGGAAATCGCCTTTTCAAGCTTGCTGCGCTCCCTCCGGAGTTTCCGGTTCTTCCGTGACTGGGACAGGATGAAAAGGAACATGATTATTATGATGATTCCGCCAAGGGAAATGATGGTATTGCCGAGCCTGGAGTTGTTGAGCTCGAGACGCTGGTTTTCGACTCCGATTTCAGCCCCGGCAAGAGCCGCGCTGATGTCCTGGAGCCCCACGAGCGAGATGTTGTCCAGCACCGAATCCCTGGCCGCCACGTATCTCTTCATGGAAGCATAGGAGTTGTCCTTGTCCCCCATCGCCTCGTAGACCTCCATGCACACCTTGTAATAGTCCAGCCGCTCCATGAGGCCCGCGTCATAGGACACCTTGACCTCCGAAAGGGCCTTGCTGTAGTTGCGGAAAGCCTTGTAGTAGTAGAAACGCGCGTAGTAGAGGAACGGGTTCCATCCTATCATTATGCTCTCCTTGTCGATCTCCCCGAGAAGCCTCTTCATGGTTTCGGCATGGATGGAAGGGTCGGGCTGGAGGGCATAGTACTGGACCATATGTGCCTTCAGCTGGATGTCGTTGGACAGGCTCACCTCGCTGGAGTCGGGAAGCGGACGGTCGGCTTCATATTCCAGGATTTCCCTGGCTTCGTCGACATAGCCCTTGTTCATCAGCATGCCCGCCCAGTTCGCCATGATCGACGGTTCGTTGGCTATGTGCTTGTCCGTCACCCGGATCAGGTCATACGCCTTGCGCATGTTGTAGTTGTAGGGAGAGAAACTCTCGGACTTGTAGTACATGGAGCTCTGCGCGATGTAGGCGCATATGAGACCGATCTCGTTCCTGTCCGCACGCACCTCCTCAACCATATTCCGGTTCTCTTCCGAAGCAAGGAGCAGGCGGTCTTCCATCGCAAGGTAATGCTGCACGAGCATCCATGTCTCGTAGTAATCGCTCATGCGGCCGGCCTTCTTCAGCGCATCCATGTAGGAATGCCCGACGATCCTGATGGAATCGGGGTCGCTGTCGACGGAAATGAAATTGAATTTTGCCTGGAGTTCGGCGATGGATTCGTCGTCTGTCTGCGCATCAGCCACAGCATCAGAGAGCCCGATGGCAAGGGAAAATGCCACCGCGACAGAGACTACGATATGCCAGATCTGATCTTTCATGGAAGGGCTAAATACGTAGACGTAAAAATATGAAATTCCGAAGGAAAAAACTATCTTTACTCTGATAATTCGAACTTATAGTCATGAGGATTTCTTTAATTCAGGCAAACCTGACATGGCGTGACCCCGGCGCCAACAGGCGGCACATGGAGTCGTTGCTCCCCTCCCCCGGCGAGACAGACCTTGTCGTGCTTCCGGAGATGTTTTCGACCGGTTTCGACACGAATCCCGAAAGCGGGGATGACGGGAAAAGCCTCGGCTGGATGAGGGACATCGCCCGGAAAAACGACTACGCCATCACGGGCAGCATTGCGCTCCGCACCGAGGAAGGATGGCGGAACAGGATGTATTTCGTGCGCCCGGACGGAACGGCAGACTTCTACGACAAGCGCCACCTATTCTCATTTTCCGGCGAGGACCGGCGCTTTGTCCCCGGAGAAAGGCACGTGGAAGTCGGATGGAAAGGATGGCGGATCCTGCTCCAGGTATGCTACGATCTCCGCTTCCCGGTCTTTTCGAGGAATCATGCCGAAAATCCATACGACCTTGCAATATATGTCGCGAGCTGGCCGGCGGCGAGGTCAGACGCATGGAAGGCGCTGCTCAGGGCAAGGGCCATCGAGAACCAGTGCTATGCCGCAGGAGTGAACAGGGTCGGAGAGGATCCGGCAGGGAGATATGACGGAGACTCGGTCATTCTCGACTATCTCGGGGCGCCGCTTCAGGCATGCACGCCAGGAAAAGAAGACGTCGTGACATCCGGACTTGACAGAATCGGTTTATCATCGTACAGAGAGCATTTCCCGGCACTTTTTGATGCTGACAAACTATAAGGGAATCGTATTACAGATTCTAAGGAAAATCGATTTTCGCCAAAAAGTATTTGGATATAACACCCTGATTTTCTACCTTTACATCGCCTTAAGGAATATAAGGCAACGAACTATGAAATTATCATCTTCCATTATCCTCGTCATTATTGACCTCGCCCTAGAAGGACGCGGAATGAGAAGGTAATGCCAGATAAATACGAAACGAACTTTGGAGGATCCTTCTCAGAGATAATGAGACGGGTCCTCTTTTTTAACAAAGACACCCTGAAATGGCTTCACACAAACTAAGAAGCAGCCAGACGATCGAAGGACGCCGCATGGCAGGAGCAAGAGCCCTCTGGATCGCTGCCGGAATGAAACAGCAGCAGATGGGCAAGCCAGTCATCGCAATCGTCAATTCCTTCACCCAGTTCGTCCCCGGGCACACGCATCTCCACGAGATCGGCCAGACTGTCAAGGAGGAGATCGAGAAACTGGGCTGCTACGCCGCGGAATTCAACACTATCGCCGTCGACGACGGCATCGCGATGGGGCATGACGGAATGCTCTATTCCCTCCCCTCCAGAGACATAATCGCCGACAGCATAGAGTACATGGTCAACGCCCACAAGGCAGACGCCATGGTCTGCATCAGCAACTGCGACAAGGTGACCCCCGGAATGCTTATCGCCGCGATGAGGCTGAACATCCCCACGGTCTTCGTCTCCGGCGGCCCGATGGAAGCAGGAGTTCTCGGACGCGAAAAGCTCGACCTGATCTCCGCCATGGTTTCTTCCGCGGACAAGACCCTGTCAGACAAGGAATCCCGCGAGATCGAGGCCTCTTCATGCCCCGGATGCGGATGCTGCTCGGGAATGTTCACGGCAAATTCCATGAACTGCCTCACGGAGGCTCTCGGACTCTCCCTTCCCGGCAACGGCACCATCCTCGCGACCCACAGGAACCGCATCGAACTCTTCAGGAAAGCCGCCAGGCTCATCGTCCACAACGCCTTCGCCTATTATGAAAAAGGCGACGAGAGCGTTCTCCCCAGGACGATAGCTTCCCGCCAGGCATTCCTCAACGCAATGTCGCTCGACATAGCCATGGGAGGCTCGACCAACACCGTGCTGCACCTGCTCGCAGTGGCCCATGAAGCCGAGGCCGATTTCCACCTTTCCGACATCGATGCCCTCTCGAGGAAGGTCCCGTGCATCTGCAAGGTAGCCCCCAACACCCCGAAATACCATGTGGAAGACGTCGGAAGGGCTGGCGGAGTAGTTTCGATCATGAACGAACTGGCAAAGGGCGGCCTCGTGGATACGTCCTGCAAGAGGGTCGACGGGATGACCCTAGCCGAAGAAATCGACAAATATTGCATCACGAGCCCAAACTGCTCGGCGGAAGCAAAGGAAATCTATTCCAGCGCCCCGGGAAGAAAGTACAGCATCACGATGGGCTCCCAGCGGAACCATTACTCGACATTCGATGTCAACCGCGAACGCGGGTGCATCCGCGACCTCGCCCATGCCTACACAAAGGACGGCGGCATCGGAGTTCTCTGGGGAAACATCTCCCGTGACGGATGCGTCGTCAAGACAGCCGGAGTGGACGAGTCTCTCTGGAAATTCTCGGGACCCGCGAAAGTCTATGATTCTCAGGAAGCTGCATGCGACGGGATCCTCGGCGGAGAGGTCAAGGCTGGCGACTGCGTAGTCATAACGCACGAAGGACCGAAAGGCGGCCCTGGCATGCAGGAAATGCTCTACCCGACATCCTACCTCAAGTCCATGCATCTGGGACGCGAATGCGCCCTGATCACCGACGGACGGTTCAGCGGCGGCACATCAGGCCTCAGCATCGGGCACATTTCTCCCGAGGCGGCATCCGGCGGAGAAATCGGCCTGCTCCGCGACGGGGACATCATCGAAATCGACATCCCCTCCCGCAGCATCAATGCGAAGGTCTCCAAGGCGGAATTCGAGCGCAGGAGAAAAGAGGAGGAAAAACGAGGCGACAAGGCCTACACCGCACCCAGAAGGGTACGCGAAGTTTCAGCGAGCCTCAAGGCTTATGCAGCAATGGTCAGCTCGGCCGACAAAGGAGCTGTCAGGATCATAAAATAGGCTTCAGATGGAACTTACAGGTTCAGAAATACTTCTCCGCAGCCTCGAAGCTGAAGGCACGGACACCATATTCGGATATCCCGGCGGCTCGATAATGCCGGTCTACGACGCGCTCTATGACCACACGCGCGACGGAAGGCTCCGCCACGTCCTCGTACGCCACGAGCAGGGCGCCATCCATGCAGCCCAGGGCTATGCGCGCGAAAGCGGCAAGGTCGGAGTGGTCATCGTGACAAGCGGTCCGGGCGCCACGAACACCATAACGGGCATCACCGATGCCATGTCGGACTCGACCCCCGTCATTGTAATTTCCGGGCAGGTCGTCAGCTCCGCCCTAGGCACGGATGCCTTCCAGGAGGCGGACATCATCGGCATGACAAGTCCAATCACCAAATGGAACTTCCAGATCCGCCGCCCCGAAGACGTCGCTCCCGCAGTCGCGAAAGCGTTCTATATTGCCTCTTCCGGCCGTCCGGGGCCCGTCGTGCTGGATTTCACGAAGGACGCACAGACGGGGCTTGCGGAATACAATTTCGAGAAATGTACATGGCTGAGAAGCTATATCCCTGTCCCGACCCCGGACAGCGATGCCATTGAAAAAGCCGCAGAGCTGATTGACGGCGCCAAAAAGCCGTTCGTACTCTTCGGCCAGGGAATAATCCTCAGCCACGCCGAGAAAGAGCTACGGGAGTTCATAGAGAAAGCTGACATCCCCGCCGCAGCTACTATGCTGGGACTCAGCGCATTACCCTCGGACCACAGGCTCTTCAAGGGCATGACGGGAATGCACGGCACCCTTGCCGCAAACAAGATGACCAGCACCTGCGACGTGCTCGTCGCAGTCGGCATGAGGTTCGACGACAGAGTCACCGGAGACACGTCGACCTACGCCCGTCAGGCAAAGATTATCCACATCGACATAGACCCCGCCGAAATCGGAAAGATCATCCGCCCCGAAGTCGGGATTGCCGGAGACGCAAAGGAGGTTCTCGGCATGCTCCTGGACAAAATATCCCCCGCGAAGCACGAAGAATGGATCCGTTCCACCGACGAATGCGAATCCGTGGAAAAGGAAGTCGTCGCTGCTCCCGAGGTAAGCCCCTCCGAAGGGCACATCAGGATGGGCGAAGTCGTGGAGGCCATATCCTCCGAGAGCAAGGGCAAGGCAGTGGTAGTCACTGATGTAGGTCAGAACCAGCTTATCGGCGCACGCTACTCCAGGTTCGTGGAAACGAGGAGCTTCCTCACGTCCGGAGGGCTCGGCACCATGGGATTCGGGCTTCCGGCTGCAATCGGGGCCAAGATCGCGGAACCCGGAAGGCAGGTATGCCTGCTCGTGGGAGACGGCGGAATCCAGATGACGATCGAGGAACTGGGAACCATAATGCAGGAAAGGACCGGAGTCAAGATCGTGATACTCAACAACAACTGGCTCGGGAACGTGCGCATGTGGCAGCAGCTTTTCTTCAGGGGACGCTACTCCGAGACGAGGATGCTGAACCCGGACTACGGGAAGATAGCGGAAGGCTACGGCATTTCCTACCGCATGGTCGAGGACAGGAGAGAACTTCCGGAAGCGGTCAGGGAAATGCTCTCCGACGACCGCCCCTTCATCCTCGATGTCCATGTCGAGGAGAGCACGCTCGTAATGCCCATGATCCCGGGCGGAAAGAGCATCACAAGTGTGATGATAAGAGAAAACGAATGGTACAAACTGGACTGAAGATGAAACGGAAATACACTGTAATAATCTATACCGAAAATGCGACCGGACTCCTGATGCAGTTCTCCAACGTGTTCACGCGCAGGAACCTCGACATCTGGAGCATCGATGCCGGACCGTCCCAGTTCCCCGGGATCCACCGCATCATCATCCAGACAGAAGGCTCGGACGCCACGGTGTCCGCGGCTGTCCTCCAGCTGGAGAAGAAGGTGGAAGTCATCAAGGCTTTCTGCTACCCGGACGCAGACTATATGATGGAGGACATGATCTCGCAGAGCCGCTCTGCCGTCAGGCATTTCCTGGCGCTGCGTGAAGAAGGAAGACAACAATAGAAAGATAAACAACAAATAAACAACTTGACAAAATGGCAAAGTTCAAATTCGGAAACGTCGAGGAAAACCTCGTCACAAGGGAAGAATTCCCGCTGGCAAAAGCACATGAAGTACTGAAAGACGAAGTCATAGCCATCATCGGCTACGGCATCCAGGGCCCCGGACAGTCCCTCAACCTCAGGGACAACGGATTCAATGTCATCGTCGGCCAGCGTCCCGGCGCATCCTACGACAAGGCCGTCAAGGACGGATGGGTTCCCGGAAAGACGCTCTTCGGCATCGAAGAGGCATGCGAGAAGGCAACCATCATCGAATATCTCGTATCCGACGCAGGACAGATCGCAACATGGCCCACCGTCAAGAAGCACCTGACCAAGGGCAAATGCCTGTATTTCTCCCATGGATTCGCAATCACCTACAAGGAGCGCACCGGCATTGTCCCGCCCGCTGACGTGGACGTAGTCATGGTTGCTCCGAAGGGCTCCGGCACCTCCCTCCGCCGTCTCTTCGTGGAAGGCCGCGGAGTCAACTCCTCCTATGCCGTATACCAGGATGCCACAGGCCATGCGCTTGAGCGCACGATCGCCCTGGGAGTAGGCATCGGTTCCGGATATCTTTTCGAGACGGATTTCAAGCACGAGACATATTCCGACCTGACCGGAGAAAGGGGCTCTCTGATGGGCTGCATGCAGGGCATGTTCCTCGCCCAGTTCGAGACGCTCCGCGAGCATGGCCACACTCCTTCCGAGGCTTTCAACGAGACCGTAGAGGAGTTCACTCAGTCCCTCGTCCCGCTTGTAGCGGAGAACGGAATGGACTGGATGTACGCCAACTGCTCCACCACTGCTCAGAGAGGTGCGCTCGACTGGATGGGACCGTTCCACGATGCCCTGAAGCCTGTATTCGAGAAACTCTATGACAGCGTAGCTTCCGGCCACGAGGCCCAGATCTCCATCGACTCCAACTCCATGCCAGGCTTCCGCGAGGGCCTCAACAAGGAACTCATGGCAATGCACGACAGCGAGCTCTGGAGAACGGGAGCGGCGGTTCGCGAGCTCCGTCCTGAGAACATGGGGAAAGTCTCCGACAAGAAATGAAAGACAGAGTCTTTATATTCGACACCACCCTCAGGGACGGCGAGCAGGTGCCCGGATGTCAGCTCAACACCGTTGAGAAGATCCAGGTAGCCAAGGCGCTCGAGGCCCTCGGGGTGGACGTCATTGAAGCGGGATTCCCGATTTCCAGCCCGGGAGACTTCAATTCCGTGGTGGAAATCTCGAAGGCTGTCACATGGCCCACGATCTGCGCCCTGACAAGGGCCGTGGAGAAGGACATCGACGTGGCGGCGGAATCCCTGAAATATGCGAAGAGGGGACGTATCCACACCGGCATCGGCACATCCGACTACCACATAAAGTACAAGTTCAACTCCACACGCGAGGACATTCTCGACCGCGCCGTGAGGGCCGTCAAATACGCCAAGAAGTACGTGGAGGATGTGGAGTTCTACGCGGAGGATGCCGGAAGGACTGACAATGAGTATCTTGCAAAGGTTGTCGAGGCAGTGATCAAGGCGGGAGCGACCGTCGTGAACATTCCCGACACGACCGGCTACTGCCTTCCGGAGGAATACGGCTCCAAGATCAAGTACCTGATGGAGCACGTGGACGGGATAGACAAGGCCGTCATCTCGACCCATTGCCACAACGACCTCGGAATGGCGACTGCCAACACCATGGCGGGCATCCTGAACGGGGCGCGTCAGGTCGAGGTCACGATCAACGGCGTAGGCGAAAGGGCCGGGAACACGGCTCTCGAGGAAATAGCCATGATCCTCCGCTCCCACAAGGAGCTCCCCTACGACACCAACATCACGACCCAGAAGATCTGGCCCCTGAGCCGCATGGTCTCCAATCTCATGAACATGCCCGTCCAGCCGAACAAGGCGATCGTCGGGCGCAATGCCTTCGCCCATTCCAGCGGCATCCATCAGGATGGCGTGCTGAAGAACGCGCAGACCTACGAGATCATAGACCCGAAGGATATCGGGCTGGATTCCAACTCGATAGTACTGACTGCCCGCAGCGGCCACGCCGCCCTGAAGTTCCGCCTCGAGACGCTCGGAGTGAAGGTTCCGGCAGACAAGATGGACGCCCTCTACCAGAAGTTCCTTGCGCTCGCGGACAAGAAGAAGGAAGTCGGCGACGAGGACCTTCTCGCCCTTGCGGGAGTGGACCTCTCCCACGACAAGCACATCAAGGTCGACTGGCTGCAGGCGACGAGCGGAGTCGGAATACAGCCTGTCGCCGCAATAGGAATCGACATCGCAGGAGAGAAGTTCCAGGCTGCGGCCACGGGAAACGGCCCGGTGGACGCTGCCGTGAACGCCATCAAGAAGATAATCACCCGCCAGGTAACCCTCGAGGAATACACGATACAGTCTGCCTCGAAGGGCACGGACGACACCTGCAAGGTCCACGTCCAGGTGGGCGACGAAGGGAGGGTCTACTATGGGTTCGGCGCGAGCACGGACATAGTGACCGCGAGCATCGACGCCTACGTCGACTGCCTCAACAAAATACACACAGCTAACTGATGAATACTCTTTTCGACAAAATCTGGGATTCACACGTCGTCCAGACAGTCATGGACGGCCCCCAGCAGCTATACATAGACAGGCTCTACTGCCATGAGGTCACATCCCCCCAGGCATTCGACGGTCTGAGGGCCAGGCACATAAGCCCGTTCCGTCCGGACCACATATTCTGCATGCCGGACCACAACACCCAGACCCACGACCAGGACAAGCCGATCGCAGATCCTGTCGGACGCAAGCAGGTCGATATGCTGAAGGCAAACTGCAAGGAATTCGGGCTCAACTACTTCGGAGTCATGGACCCGCGCAACGGAATCATCCACGTCGTAGGTCCCGAGAAGGGTCTTTCCCTGCCGGGAATGACCATCGTCTGCGGTGACTCCCACACTTCGACCCACGGGGCTGTGGGTGCCGTTGCATTCGGCATCGGGACGAGCGAGGTGGAGATGGCCCTTGCAACGCAGTGCATCCTGCAGAACAAGCCCAAGTCCATGAGAATCAGGATCGAGGGCAAGCTCGGCAAGGGTGTGGCGCCCAAGGACGTCGCTCTCTACATCATGAAGCAGATCACGACCAGCGGCGCAACCGGATACTTCGTGGAATACGGCGGACAGGTGATCAGGGACATGAGCATGGAAGGCCGTCTGACACTCTGCAACCTCTCTATCGAGATGGGAGCCAGGGGCGGATTCATCGCTCCCGACGAGACCACGTTCGCCTATCTGAAAGGC
>CAYTXA010000062.1:0-10813 GCA_964440865.1 uncultured Muribaculaceae bacterium
AGAGACGCATTCTCCTTCGTTTATGGAGAAGGTCGTGCCAAAGAAAGAAAACTTGCCATCCGAGGTCGATTTATTCTCCATCCGAATCATGGCATCACCATTTTCAAAAAGATAAAGCTCCCAGATCTGATTCACAGAGGAACTGCCACTGTAGTATTGATATCCTTCCCATCGAATCTTGTAGCAGGTGATGCCGATATCAGTCAGCTTGTAGTTCCCGTGTGAGAGGAGATGCGCCTTGGCGTCTTTTCGGTTTACCTTGACCTCTTCTGAACCGGAACCAGTGACTCCGATCCACGAGTTCGTGCTGACGTAGAACGTGGTGTAAGTCTTACCAGCCAGCGGCCACGAGAAGTTTTCGTTCCCGACGGTATAGGTCTGATCATCTACATCACTCTTCAAGATGTAGGAAAGGCCATCTACATGAGCGAGGGCATCGGTTAAGCTGATGCTTTTCAGAACCTCGTCAGCCCCGGAGTGATGCTTTGAAATATCGTATTTTTCAGTTACGATATCAAACTTCGTTCCATAGTAATCTTTCCGGTAAAACGAGACATATCCACCAGCGCCGGGATTCGTGAAGCTATTCCCGTTGATCTGGTATGATCCGCTGCCGTTTGTGCCGAGTGATGTAATCCGGATATAAAAATCACCGTTGCCAAGGAAATAAAGATCCCACATTCCTCGGTTGGATTCACTCTGGTTATAGGGCATGTAGCCGTCCCATGTGATTCTCGTGGAGGAAATGGCATCATCTACCGGGACTTCCTGAAGGCTTATCGTTTTGTAGCCGTTATCTCTCTGGTTGATACCGAGCGTACAGCCGCCGGCATTAAACAGGCAGTTACCGGTAACCGAGCAGGAGGTGTACACCGATCTTGCCTTTGAAAGCGTCGCCTGAAGATTCGGAAACTGAATAATCCCGAATTTCGAAGTGATAATGCTGCAGGTTCCTTCATCGGAATAGGTATTGGTTATGGTATTTCTGCCCAGATCGGTGTTATCAAAAAGATCCAGCGTATTGATGATCGGGAGCTTTCGCCGGATGGAGTTTCCGTTGTGGTTCAGATATCCATCGCTTTTTATGCGGATAGAAAATTCCTCTCCTTTTTTCACCTGGCTGGTATCGATTGTGAGTTTTAACATCAGCCGGTTCACATAGGAAACCGCCGATACCACAGAGCAGTCGATATCTTTCAGCTCAATATCCGGTGACAGGATGGTATCGGAGAGGAGCCAGACAGTGCTGATGTCGTGCGGAAACTCAGAAATCACAGTCTCTTTGGAATCCGTAATGAATACGTAGTTCTTACCACCGGCGCCTTCCGAGCCATCTGTCGGGAGAGTAAGAATAGCAGCCGGCATTTCTGACACCTTATATTTTCTGGTCTCACCGTTCTTTTCCCGGATGGCATCGGCGATGAGCTGTATGTTTTCTTCGGTATATAGCTTCTTCATTAATATTCCGCTATGTCTCCGTCTTCGAGCTTTGCGTTGAGAGCAGCAAGCGCATCGTCGATTTCCTTCTTCGAGTAAGTATCAGCAAGCCTTATCTTCAAAGCATCCAGATCATCCTTGGAATAATAGGGTTCCTCATAAGTGCTTTCTTTTCCAGTGATGGAAAGCCGGATCACGTTGCTGTCCTTGGAGCAGTACTGGCCTTCATCCGGAAATCCGATGCAGAAACAGTCATAGGTTCCCGAGACAATCGGAGGATCCACGGCAAATGTCAGATCATAGCTGATATGATCCACGGAGAAAGCGCCGTCCATCATCACAAGACGATAGCAGCGGTATTCCGTCTTTTCCGGAGGCGTGATTGTGAAAGTAATCGTGCCATCACTGTTCTGGACAGCAGAAAGTTTCGGAGCATCGGTCTTTTCATTTTTGGGATTTACAGGCGCGACAATTCTTGAGATGTCACGAAAAGCAATCTTATAAAAGGCAATGGCTCCAACATCCGGAAACGTCTTCACGCCAAGCCTCTCCAGACGGTTTCCTGCAATTCTCTGTCCCGGAGTATTCCACTGCACTTCGTCGTAGTCTGTATAGGACCACGATTTGTTTTCTTCATCGTAGATTCCGATTGCGTGAGTGTTTTTATCCTCTTCGGTCATAGAGGAGGGGAGAACATAGTACTGGACCAGCTCTCCGTCAGTAGCCTCATGAGTGATGGATAGCTGCCGGACAAACTTCGGAGATGGGTTCTTGTCATACGCTGTCAGATTGATCGTCTTATCAAAGGTAAGTGCCATGAACACATCTCCTCCTTTCTGTCAGACTGTAATTTCAAGAGTCGCTGAGTAATCGATGACTGTTTCTCCTGTCTTGAACGGGCGATCCATCGTCACATTCATTGTGATCGCAGCTCCGCTTGCCGGAGCCTCCTTGAAGTGAATGTATCCGTCCTGAACCTTGCCAAGGAAAGGAACCGCTGCCGGATCTGCACTGAAATCCACCGTCGATGTATCTGCTGTGGTTTCCAGTTTCCAGTAACGTCCCGTCGCATCGAAGTCCTTTTCCAGAACCGTGTTTGCGGCCTTTGCTTCTGAGAAAACTTCTGTATAAGTCTCTCCGTCGGTAGAAACACTTAACGTGAAAGTTGCCGCCGTAAAGGAAGCGGGGAGTCTAAACTTATTGAGTTCATAAGAATCACCCAGATCAAAGATCACTGGGTTGCCCTTATAGATCCGGGAGACAAATTCCGAATCCTTGTAATTGGAATACCAGCCATTGGTGTTTCCGAAATCCGTCGGATAGTTGGAAGGCCACTTGTAGAGGGGCCTTGTGAAGAGGCCGACTCCGGACCGGTTTTTCTCCCGGTTGCCGCCGGATGCTTTGGCTCTTGCAAAAGGTGTCAGCTCCTGCAGCATTTCATGGTTGTTGTCATTGATAACCGTGTAATCTACGCCACGAGTTAGAGTATTGCCGCCCACGGTGATAGAATCTGTGTCCTTCACAAAATAACTGAACGGACAGAGAAAATCTTTCGTTGTTCCGTCGCCGGTACCCACCGGATATCCGGTGATCGTATAATTCGGTACAAGCTCGGAATTCGGAAGTTCTGCATAGCAGATGCCACCGATCAGAATGGTATTGAAGTACACCGGATAATCGAGCAGTGTTGCAGGCGCACGGAAGTCAAACTTGGCTGTCCTTTTGCCGTCTGCATAGGAATTGCTGCTCTGCGCTTTTCCGTAGCCGTAGCAGGAGTTCGTGCAATAGTAGCTGCCATAACTCGTGCCGATGTACGAATAGGTGCTTGTCATTTCGCCGTCGCCGATAGCCGCATTGCTGTTCGTGCAGAGCTCCAGAAACAGCGATCCAAGATCGCCCCAGCCTCTTTCTGTTTCCTGTCCCTCGTCATCCTTTGCTTTTTTCATGTAAAGCTGAGTGTGGCGGACAGGCACTGCGATCCAAGGACTGGATGCAGAGAGTGTCATGGTAATTCTGGCAGTTACGATCACGCGGGTGAGATCATCCTTTTCAATCGTGATCGGGTTGCCTTCGGCGTCCTTGATGAGGGCATGGGTGACAACCGTTGAGCTTACCAGAACGCCAAGCTCCGTGATGGTTCCGACATGGTCGGTATCCGGAGGAACCTCGCCGACCAGCGTATGGATGGCTGCCTGTTTCTCCTCATCAAGCGACACGGTCTTTGTGCAGGTGATATCCCAGAGCTTTGTAAATACGTCAGTATCTGAGCTGGCCGGAGTTCCCGTGCCGGAGCCAAGACGGACTCCGGTGAAGTTGAAGCTCACGTTCAGCATGTTCGAGAGAACCACATTTCCGACGTGGTATTCTTTTTTCTTGCCGCACCGCTCTACGGTGACGGTATATTCGTTTTGAAAACGGATCTTACATTTACTATCCATCTTATCCTCCTTAGATCGGTGCGTCGCTCGTCATGTAAGTCTTGATCTCTGCGGTGACGGAAGCTTGAAGCTCTCCCTCATCGGAGACGGTCATTTTTGTTTCCTTTACCTGTCTTGTGATAAAGGAAGAAGTCATGGCTGCGTGAAGGGTTCCTTCATCTGGCTGGATGCTTGCCTGATTCTGAACCTGATGGGTTGTGATAGCAGAAGTTGCGGCAATGTGAATTCCTACCGTTTCTTCGATTTCAATATTCTTAACAGTGATATTTCTCTCAATGGTCCAGCTGAAGCTCTGGTCATAGAGTAAAAGACGGTTTACACCATTTCCGTTCGACAGGTAAAAGGGTGTATCTTCTGCAGAAATATCAACTTGCAATACAGCTTCCTTGGCTCTTGTAGCCGCCACTTCATCTTTCGTGGTAATCACGAGATCCGTACCATCGAGACTTAAGGTATAGCTATTGCCAGAGAGCTCTTTGCCGTTCAATGTCACTGTGACGGCACTTTTATAGGAAGAATCAAAGGCTTTGATATCATACGGATACCGGATACGGAAAACTTTCTCCGGAGCAACCGGGTCGTCAAAGAGCACGGCCTTGCCAGTAAAATCAATCGCATCGCCATTACGGAACATGCTGATGCCGATCTTATTGTTATCATTAAAGTCTGCATTCTCCGGATAGATGGACTGGCCGACATAAGTTCGTCCGGTGATCATCCAGAGATTTTCGGAAGCGCTCGTCAGTTCAAAGCTTAGGCGATAGTCATTGAGACGATGCACATTGGCTTCCAGCCATTCCGTTCCTTTCCCGATCTCTGTTTCATTGGACCAGATCTTCGTCTTGGTTTCGGTATTCAGCGTGTACTGACGATAAAAGACAGAGCCGTCCGTCTTTACATAGAGAAGAACCAGTCCCTGATCCTGTCCCGGATACATTTCCGAACTGTAGCCTTTGCAGGCATGGACGGATTTCACACCTTCTGCGGCGACAAATCTTGTCGTTTCATCGTCACCTTTCTGGGCATAAAGGGTTCTTGTCGTTTTATCCGTAATCCAGAAGATCCACGGCTGATCATCTGTTTCAATCGTGAACTTCTCGGCTCCGGTCCGAAGAACCCAGGATCCATCAAACTCAATGGCAGCATTCAGTGCTTCTCCGGGTGTATAGACACCTTCCCATTTAATGACACTTTTTGAAGAGGACTTGTATTCCCGGCGGCTGATGAGAAGTTTCCCGTTCTCGATTCCGGCACACCAGATCTGATCTGGGCCGTCTGATTCGGATAGCTGCCGCATGGAAATATCACGAATGTCCATGCCGATTTCATCAACAGCCTCTGCGAAGTTTCCAGCGTTAATGGTAAAAAAGATACCTCTTGGCTGAACTTCAATCGTGCCGATTGTGCACTGAACAGTGATAAGCGCCTCATGATTTCCGGCCACTCGATGAAGGTAGGAGTGAGGGATTCCGATGGTGCCATCACCGGCAGGAAGGTCATAAATCAGAGGAGAATAGAGCTCTTCAACAGTCGTATCGTAGACTCGGACGATCATCGTTGTGGACTGGTCCGTCCGGTAATGCATGAGAAAATGTCCCTCGACATCTGCTTCCTTGGAGATGTAGTAGGAGATACATCCGGCGATTCGTTCAGACTGGCTAAAGGATAATGTCCCGGTATTGTAATCGTAGAGCAGGCTGTTGATAGAACTCGTAATCGAATTCACTTCATCAACAAGGCCAGAGATGTCCTTATCGCTCTTACTGTTTCTGGTAATAAGAGCCGGATTCTTCCCGACGCCAGACATTTCATATTTCTGGTTGTAGGAGAACACGAACTTCGTCATACAGAAGAGCCTGTTATCATCTGCATGTCCACCTGTGAATCGGAAAACATCCATAAGGTCATAGGCAGGGTTCCCGATCATTTCAGCCTTGAACGGCACATACTGAATACTGCCAAGAGCTGTGAGGATGCTTTTCCGCATCACGTCTACATCACCGTTCTGCAGGAAGGGATTCTCGCCAAGGTTATAGGTCAGGGCATCATCAGTATCTTCTCCGTAGTATTTTGTTTCCTGAGCAGCGATATCCACGCAGGAAAGTCCGGTGTACCTTGTCACATAATCGCCGAAGGTACAGCCGGTAAACCGATGAGCCGCATCAATCGTATCGACCGGAATCTGATCGTAGGGACGAAAGATGATCTTTCCTTCACGGTCTGCAAAAACGTTACAGGCCACAGCCTGCGCAACCCACGAGAGGAAGGTTCTCCAGCTCTCGATGTTGTTGTCAGCATAGAGACTGAAGGTCATATTCCCGTTTGCAAAGGAAGCAAACTCCTCTGCAGAAGTGCCAAGTTCCAGATCGCAGGAGCGGCAGGCGATAGAGGCGAGCCGGTAGGCGGTCCCCGTCAGCGTCGATGCGGAAAAACTCCGGTCAAGCTTTGACATGTTGTCATAGGCTGTGATTTCAACTCCGCTGTTTCCCCAGTTCGCTTCCGAGATGGTAAACACGCCAAGCGGAATGTCCTCATAGCTTCCATCCGCAAGACGCATTCCGAAGAATGGACGGATACCAGCATCCTTTAAGGCATAGCGCTCATCCTCCATGCCTAGAAGCGTTATTTTAAGCTCTGCGATATACACCTGACCGATTAGGACCTGCGTCTCATCCGAGCACTGGTTTGTAATGGAGAACGAGCCCGAAAGGATGTGGGAATCATCAAATACCGTGTTTCCGATGGTTCCCCGCATCCGATAACTCTGGACAGGCCGTTGCATGGCTGCTTTATACTGTTCACTTACTTTGTACATGGCAGCCCTCCTCCTTTAAAATTCCTGCAAATCAAAATTCACGGTATAAAGTCCGTTCGTGCCTCTGGTCTTTTCCGAGTTCTTCTCAGGACCGGTTTTGAAATTTCGCATCCGCATTGTCCGGGTCTTAAAGTCCTGTGTTTTCAGGTCATATAGCTTCACCTGAATGGAATCCTTGTCCCGGAACTCAGCGAACTTTGCAGCCCAGCGGCTGGAACATTTAAAAGAAGCAGAAACGGAGAGCTTGTCATATCTTGTGACAATCACCTGATCCGTTCCTGCCTCGGTTTGATTGGTATTTTCGATAACAGCGTAGCTTTCTTCCCAGCTTTCCGGAGTGAAGAGCTTAACGTCATCGAAATAAATCGGATATTCGCTCAGCATTTATCTCCCTCCTGACCGGTAGTTCACTTTCTGCTGTGCTTTTACGACCAGTTCCTCGATTCGTTCATTCCCGATATAAACCGGGATCACGATATCTCCCCCGCCAGCTCCGACAAGGGCTCCCTGCACAATCTCAGCCAGTTTGTCAGTACCGACGACCGCTTCCTGCCCGGCTTCACCACCACCGAGAAGTCTGCCACCTGCAGCGCCGAAGATGGTGGAGCTGTTTAAGATGTAGGCATCGTCCATGGCCTTCTTGTACCAGTCAACTGACAGATGCGGCACAGAAGGAGGATTCAAAGAGAGACTGCCACTGATGGAGAAATGTGGAAGTTTGATATGCGGAAGATTAAGATGGCATCCGGCGAAGAATCCTTTGATTCGGTCAAGACCGCCGCTTACGATGCTCTTGGCGTTTTCAATCATCGAGGAGAAGGCTCCCTTGATATCGCCAAGTTTGCCTCGGGCAGCAGATAAAGCATCACCGAGTTTGCCGCCAGTCAGATCATTGATCTTGGAAAATCCTGCTTCCCAGATCGATTTATAAGCATCCACAGCTGTCCCGATGATGCCTTTGATGCCGCCGCCATGTGATTCAACGGAAGACTGAATGGCATCCCAAGTGGTCCCGGTTTTGGTCTTTACCGTATCCCATGCAGTGCTGATGGTCGTTTTGACATTCTCAAAGGCAGTGCTGGCTGTTGATTTAATGCCGTTCCATGCACCGGAGAGCGTAGTGGTAATTCCACTCCAAGCAGAAGATGCTGCTCCACTGATTGTAGTCCAGGTATTTCCGAGGAAATCGGAGATGCTGGTAAAAACCGTCGTTGCCGTAGTGCTGATTCCACCCCACAGCCCGGTGAAAAATCCGCTGATGCCGTTCCAGACAGTCTCCGTGGTGGACTGGATCACATCCCAAAGGCCGCAAATGAAACTGCCGAGCCCTTCACCGATGGACTGTAGACCAGACTCCGCCAAACCACTCGGAGATTTCTCCCAGTGTTTCACGATCTCAATGACGCCAATCACTGCTGCAACTACAGCCGCGATGATGGCGATGATCGGAAGAATCGGAACGGAGACCGCACCGATTGCCGGGATCACGGTACCGGAGATAAAACCGACAAAGGTACCAAGCGTCGAGGTGATTCCACCGATTGCTGAGACAACCTTTCCGACACCGACAAGAACAGGACCAACCGCGGCAGCAATGAGCGCTGCTTTTACGATGGCTTCCTGCATGCCCGGGGATAATCCGTCCCATGCATCCTTGAGTCCGGTCACCACGTCTTTGATCTGCGTCATGGCCTCAGTGATCATCGGTGCAGAAGCATCGACGATTTCTGCGCCGAGGTCTTTCAGGTTGTTCATCACAACCGTCATCTGATCCAGAGGATCCAGCGTTTCGTTGAAGGTATTCTCTACGGATCCTGCATAATCTCCGAGAGTAGAGGACAGGTCATCGAGGGAGAGCTTGCCACTCTGCACAGCGTTATAGATGGCACCACCAGCACGAGAGCCGAACAGGTCGTATGCTGCCTGCAGCTTCTCCGTGTCACTCTGGTTGCTGTTCATCGTTTTGGAGAAGTCCTTCAATGCATCACTGAGGGATTGACCATTCTTCGTTGCAACCTTCTGCGCTTTGGTGAGGCCAGTGAGCATTGTCGAGGTATCCAGACCAGACATCTCGACGGCACCCATGAAGCCTGCTGCCTGTTCTGCCGAAAGTCCCATCGCCTGAAACTGTCCGGCATTCTTCGAGAGATCCTGCGAGAGTGTATCCATCGATACACCAGTTGCCTGCCCGACCTGGTTTAAAGCATCGAGAAGGTTTCCGGCATCGGAAGAATCCTGCCCGAAAGCATTGAGGACGGACGAGACGTTATCGACCGAGGTGGATACATCCGTCGAATTCAGCGTGGCGAACTCTACGAACTTTGTGGAGAGCTCCTCGAGTGCATCTCCGGTAAGCCCGAATCTCGTGTTCACTTCGCCGATGGCATCACCAGCAGTCTGAAAATCAGTCGGGATCGTCTCGGCGATGGACTTGGCGCGTTTCTGCATGTCCTCGAGGGCAGCACCTGAAGCTCCGGTTTTCTCGGTGACCGTATCGAGAGCTTCATCGACTTCTTTCCATGCTGCAACCGAAGCGCCTGCAGCGGCAGCGACCGGAACGGTTATTCCTTTAGTAAGTCCGCCTCCGACGTCACTGATCTTGCCGCCGACCTCTTTCATCTTGTCACCGGCAACCTGAAGCTGCTGGCTGGCAACAGAACCGAACTTCTTATATTCGTCCTCGAGTCCTTCGAGCGACTGCTTGGTGGCCTCGATCTCGCGAGTCAGGGCTTCCTGCTGTTTCTGCGTCTCCTCAGTCTGAGGACCAGCTTTGAGCTGGGCGAGGGCTTCCTTCTCCTCGGCAAGTTTCTTCTTGGTTGCGTCAATGGCGTCGGTTAGATACTTCTGTTTCTGCGCGAGCAGGTCAGCGTTGCCCGGGTCCATCTTCAGGAGCTTGTTGACGTCCTTCAGGTTATTCTGGGTGTCCCGGATCTCCTTATTCACGCCTTTCAGGGCATTGGAGAGCTTGGTAGTATCGCCGTCCAGCTCAATCGTTATGCCCTTGATACGATCTGCCATAGCTCGTCACCTCCTGAAAAACGGCATGAAAAAAGCACCGGCTTTTACCGATGCTGATTAAAACGAATCGAAATCCTGCTGCGTTGCAACCTGCCTGTACTCGTCATCACAGAGATCATTTCCGGATTCAATGATCATATCCATCACGAGTCCTTCCTCCACGTTGTCGAGTTCCTCTAAGGAAAAGCCCAGCTGTTTGGCACGCAGCATAAACACAGCCGTGTTTACTTCCCGTTCAGTTGGGCGACTTCTTTTTTTGGCTTTGAGGTTGTCCTTCTGGAGCCAAGATAGAGAGTAACGAACTCCTGCATGTGAAGGAAGAGTTCTGCGCCATCGAACTGGTCTGCCCAGGTCAGGAAAGCATCTACGCTCAGATGATTCATATCCTTCTTTTCTGCCTGTGCATTCATGATGAAAGCGAGTTTGTCACCGACTGTCATTTCGGTTTGATAATCCTCTCTGTTTTCCATCTTGTTCGAGAGGATCATCAGATCCTGATGGAATACCTGCTTAAAGCGGTAGGCTGTTGTTCCCGTTGCGAGAAACGGGAACTTCTGCTCCGACCCATCACTGAGCCGGAGCGAAATCTCCTGATACATGATCGTTCCTCCTTATTACTTACTGGAACCAGATGTCGAAGTAGTGGTGCTCGTTGTGCTGGCTGCCTTTACTGCGGCAGGCGTGTACACCTTGCTGTACCAGTTCTGGTAGGTCGCATCCGTTGTGTCTGCACCGGAACGGGCCTTGACGATGTTCTTGCCAAGTGCCGCATCCTTGATGCTGGTGGCATTAATGGTAAGACTCTCGGTCTGGACCTCGATGGAATCCTCCTTCGTGGAAGATGCTACGGAAGGTCTCGTCGCCGTGCAGTTATACATGACGTGACGGATTTCATTCACATCGCCGTCAAACTCAAAGAGCAGGGCAAAGTGAATCGGCTGCGCATCCGCGTCTTCAATCAGGACACCGTTGCCGTCCTTGATCTCTCCGAGCACATTCTCCCGAAAGTCCTCGGGTACCATTGCAGACTCAAAGTCCCCGTTATATCCACTGTTTGCAGTGGTGACGAAGTACTGCACACCATCCGCCCAGAAGATCGTCTGGT
>CAYTXA010000063.1:0-10800 GCA_964440865.1 uncultured Muribaculaceae bacterium
ACGGACAGGACAACCTGACCGTCACCCTCCAGGAGGACACTGAACTTCTCGACCAGGTAGTCGTAGTCGGTTACGGTACCCAGAAGAAGGCTACCCTGACCGGATCCGTATCGCAGGTTGCCGGAGATGACCTGAAGAAAGTCTCCGCAGCAAACCTCACCAACACCCTCGCGGGAAAGACCGCAGGTATCATCGCCAACACCCGTTCCGGCGAGCCTGGAGCCGATGATGCGAACATCCTCATCCGCGGAAAGGGCACACTCGGAAACACCGCACCTCTCATCGTAGTCGACGGAGTCGCAGACCGCTCATTCAGCCGTCTGAACCCTGAGGACATCGAGAGCATCTCCGTGCTGAAGGACGCATCTGCAGCCATCTACGGAGCACGTGCCGCCAATGGTGTCATCCTCGTAACCACCAAGCGTGGCCACGAAGGCAAGGTCCAGGTGAACTACAACGGCAGCTACACCATGAGCCAGCCGACCAAGATGCCCAAGATGCTGAATGCATTCGAATACGGCACCTACATCAACGAGTATGACGCCCAGGCCCGCAACCAGCAGGGAGGCATCACCTACTCCGACGAAGTCCTTGCCCACTACAAGAATCACGACGATCCCATCAACTATCCTGACACGGACTGGTGGAACGAAGTGACGAAGAACTGGGCAGGCCGCACCGAGCACAGCCTCTCCGTCAGCGGCGGAAACGACAATGTCTCGTTCTACACCTCCGCACAGTACATGTACCAGGACGCCATCTACAAGAACAGCGCTGAGAACTACAACCAGTATCAGTTCATGAGCAACCTTGATGCGAAGATCACCAAGGCCATCCGCCTGAGCTTCGATATCCTCGGCCGCCAGGAAGTCCGCAACACCGGAGCACGCTCCACGGACGATATCTACACGTACTTCCTGTCCACATTCCCTGGATCAGCTCCGTACTATCCCAACGGACTTCCCAGGGTCGGATATGACGGAACTGCCAACAACGCAGCCCTCATGGTAACGGACAAGCCGGGCTGGGGCAAGACGACCTACAACATCATCAACATCAAGCCCCTGCTCCACATCGACCTCGGGGCCATCACTCCCGGTCTCTACGCAGAAGGCTATGCCGCCCTTGACTTCAACTTCGACAAGAACAAGAGCCTCAGCCGTCCGTTCGACGTCTACTACTACGACAACGGCGAGTACGTCAACAAAAAGGCCAACACCGGCACCATCAGCCTGACCTCCTGGTCTTCCGACGACAGCACCATCATGCTCCACGGACGTATCGGCTACGACCACACCTTCAACGAGGTCCATCATGTCAGCGCATTCGTCGCCTACGAGCAGAGCAAGTACAAATACAACTACGTCATGGGGGCCCGCACGAACTTCCTTTCCGACCAGCTGCCTGACCTGTTCGCCGGCAGCGCGAACGCCAAGGACAAGGACAACGACGGTACTTCTTCCGTAATCACCCGCCAGAACTACTTCGGCCGTATCAACTACGACTACGCCAACAAGTACCTGGCTGAGTTCACGCTCCGCTACGACGGATCCATGAACTTCGCTTCCGGTCACCAGTGGGGTCTCTTCCCCGCCTTCTCTCTCGGATGGGTAGCCAGCGAGGAGCCTTTCTGGGAGCCGCTCTCGGGCGTCGTAAGCTTCTTCAAGCTCAAGGGAAGCTGGGGCGAAATGGGTAACGACAACATCGATGCCTACCAGTTCCTTTCCCAGTACGGATTCACGGAGGATTCTCCATACTTCGGTGTCGGCGGAGATGCCAACGAGACCAGAGGTTTCGAGCAGATCGTAGTTGCCAACCCGACAGTTACATGGGAGACCGCCAAGACCCTCAACCTCGGATTCAACGCCAGCTTCCTCAAGGGCAAGTTCGGACTTGACTTCGACTGGTTCCGCTCGAAGCGCAGCGACATTCTCTGCCAGCGCAACGCGTCCATTCCATACTATGCCGGAATGAGCCTGCCCGCCGAAAACATCGGAAAGGTGACCAACAGCGGTATCGAAATCATCGCCAACTACCGTGACCACTCCGGAGACTTCGAGTGGGGCGTAACCGGCAACTTCACCTATGCCGACAACAAGGTCGACTACATGGACGAGGCAGCCAACACTCCCGAATGGCAGAAGACAACCGGCCATCCTATCGACGGACAGATCATGTACAAGGCCCTCGGCATCTACCAGAGCCAGGAGCAGGTGGACAGCACACCTCATATCGCAGGCGCCGAGCCCGGTGACCTTATCTACCAGGATACCAACGGTGATGGCGAGATCACATGGGATGATGCCATCAGGATCAACAAGACGCCTACCCCGAAGATTATCTACGGTCTCACGCTCAACGGAGCCTGGAAGGGTCTCGACCTCAACGTCTTCTTCCAGGGCCAGGGCATCGCAAAGCAGATAGTCCAGCCGACCATGAACATGGCAAAGGACTTCTTCAATGACCGCTATATCGAAGGCGCTTCCGCAGAATACAATGCTTCTGCAAAGTGGCCGAAGGCTGTCATCAAGCAGACCTACATCAACGAGTGGAACGGCAAGTACTCCACATGGTGGCTCCGCAATGCATCCTTCCTGAGGCTCAAGTCTGTCGAGCTCGGATACACTCTCCCGGCAGTTCTCACCCAGAAAGTCGGAATCGAAAGGGCTCGTATCTATGTCAATGGCGGAAACCTCTTCACCATCGACAACTATGGCATCGGCGATCCTGAGGCAGGTGTCAATTCCAATGGCGAGCAGACCAACGGAATCAAGACCTATCCAATCCAGAGGACTGTCACCTTTGGTGTCAACATCACCTTCTAACAACTTAAACGCTTGAAAAAATGAAAAAGATATTTCTTTATACTGCAGCAGCATTGGCTACCGTATGCCTTGCGGCTTCTTGCGACGACATTCTCGACCAGAAGCCGACAACATCATTCTCCGATGCTTCTGTCTGGAGTGACCTCGCTCTGTCGAAGACTTATCTGAACGCTCAGTATCAAGACATCTACAGCGAACTCCAGAAGGACTCCCGCTTCTCCAACTTCACGATCGAAGTTCTCCAGCAGTGGGCCTATGGTACGACAAACGTCACCAACTCTCTGATCTCCCCCGATAGCCCCGGTCTTGCAGCATCCTGGGATGTGACCATGGGCAACCCGTGGAAATACCACTACAAGTGCATCAACAAGATCAACCTCTTCCTCGAAAACATCGACAATGTACCCGGAGACGACACTGAGAGGAATCTCCAGAAGGGCCAGGGCCTGTTCCTCCGCGCATGGAACTACCACATGCTCTATGCATACTATGGAAGGGTTCCTATCGTAACCCACACCTACGCTCTTGATTCCGAATTCAAGGAGTCCCGTGCCGACATGGACGCAGTTGCCGACTTCATCGTCAAGGATCTCGACGATGCCGCAAGCCTTCTTCCTGTATCATGGTCCGGAAAGGATTTCGGCAGGATCACAAAGGGCGCAGCCCTCGCTCTCAAGGCACGTGTGCTCATGCTCAAGGCCAGCCCGCTCTATGACGAGGCAGGCAAGGGCAAGGACCAGAGCCGCTGGCAGGCTGCAGCCGCTGCTTGCAAGGCTGTCATCGATCTCGGGGTCTATTCCTTCAAGGAAGCAAAGACATCCGACGAGTACAGTGCTCTCTTCTTCGACCCGCAGAACCCCGAAGCAATCTTCGAGAAGCTCTTCGACCCGAACTACGGCGCAGGCAGCAAGATGGCATGGTGGCACCAGGCACCTTGCGGAATCGGCGACGGTTTCCAGGGATGGGGCACCTATGATCCCAGCCAGAACATCGTGGACTACTTCGAGATGGCAGACGGTACCAAGGCCGTGAAGGTCGACACCGTACACCTCGAGGCAGGCAAGACTCCATGGGAGGGCCGCGACATCAGGATGTATTCCGATATCCTGTTCGACGGAGATCTCTGGGGATATGGCCAGGATGAGCGTGAGGTCGAGGTATTCCTCAAGGGTGACGAAAACACCGTTTCCGGAAAGGACAGCCCCGAAGGAGCATACTACTGGAACGCATCGAAGACCGGCTACCACATGCGCAAGTTCCTCAACAGGGCATACGACATGAACGGAACCGTCGAGGATGAGACTCCATGGTTCTTCATCCGCTACGCAGAGATCGTACTCGACTATGCAGAGTGCCAGATCGAACTTGGAAACTACAGCGAGGCTCTGAACTACATCAACATGACCCGCACGCGCTGCGGAATGCCGGCTTACACGGATGCATCTTCCTACGATGCTGTCTGGGCCGAGTACGACTATGAGCGCAGGATCGAGCTTCTGTTCGAGGGTCAGCGCTGGTTCGACATGCGCCGCTGGAAGAAACTCCAGGACGAGTACAACAACGAGACGCTCTGGGGCTGCGTAGTCACCAAGTACTCAGACGGTTCCAAGGGCTACAACCTCCACAACTTCGTTGCAACCCGCAGGTTCCCGGACGAGAAGTACTACTGGCTGCCTGTTCCGAGAGAGGAGCTCAACAGGTCTTCTCTCATCGACGGAAAGCCTTATGAGAACTAGGATCTGACCATTTAGCTCAATATATTGCAGGGCAGGCGCAGCCGGAAGGTTACGCCTGCTTTTTTGCGTGTCTGACCCTTTGAAAAGGTCCCAGAAATGGCTAAATTGCAAGACAACGGAAATACTAAAAACACAATAGAATCATGATAAGACACATGAAAACAATCCTGGCAGCTGCAACTCTCTGTCTCATGAGTGCGGCAGCGTGGGCAGCCGAGCCGGTCAACTTCGACGACTGGTTCACGAACAAGACCCTCCGCATGGACTATGTATTCTCAGGGACATCCGAGACGCAGTCGATTTCCTTCACGCAGGCCTATTCTTCCGAAGGGTGGGCCGGACGCAGGACCAACCTCAGCAAGCCGCAGTACCGCGGCAACGGCCAGATAAAGGTCATAGATCCGCAGTCTGGCAAGACCCTATACTGCAACAGCTTCTCTACCCTTTTCCAGGAGTGGCAGAGCGAAACCGAGGAGGCAAAGCACGTGACGAAGGGATTCGAGGAGAGCTTCAACGTGCCCTTCCCCAAGAAGACCGTCGACATCGAAATCTGCATGATAGACCCGCACGGCGAGATTTCTTCCTCCCTCCGGCAGAGGGTCGACCCGACGGACATACTGATCCAGCCGATCAAGGCAGGGAAATGGGAAGTCAGGGACATCTGGAACCCCGGTGACCCCGCAAACAGGGTAGACATCGCGTTCGTGGCGGAGGGCTACACCGCGGCAGAAACCGAGAAGTTCTTCGAGGATGCGAACCGCTGCGCAGGCTATATCCTTGGCCATGAGCCTTTTGCATCGAAGAAGGGCCAGCTGCACTTCGTGGCCGTGGGCGTACAGAGCAAGGACAGCGGAGTAAGCGTACCGCATGACGGAGTATGGAAAGACACCGAGTTCTCCTGCCACTACGACACATTCTACTCAGACCGTTACCTGACCACATCGAACCTCCGCAGAGTCAACGATGCGCTCGCCGGAGTTCCCTTCGAGCACGTCATAGTGCTGATCAATACCGAAATGTACGGCGGAGGCGGAATCTACAACAACGTGACATTCGCCGCTGCAAACAATGTCCTGACCCCGATCGTGCTCGTCCATGAATTCGGGCATGCGTTCGCAGGTCTTGCAGACGAGTACTACTACGACGAGTTCCGTCCGTCCTACTTCGCCGACACGGAGCCCTGGGAGCCCAACATCACCACGCTCAAGGACTTCCGCAGCAAGTGGGCCGACATGGTTGAAGACGCGAACGTATCCATCCCCGACAAGATCGAGTCCGACAACCACTATGATGTCCGCAGGATATGGAGGACTCTGACAGACGAGCAGAAAGCATCCCTGAACCAGAAGGTAGGGCTCTACGAGGGCGGCGGCAACATGAGCAAGGGCGTGTTCCGTCCCGTGCAGGAGTGCCGCATGAAAATCAACGAGTGCGAGAACTTCTGCCCCGTCTGCACCCGCTCGATAGAGAGAACAATCGACTATTACTCCGGCAGATAGGAGCTAGGCCCTTTCGTCCAGCTCCAGCCAGCGCATTTCCTTTTCGTCGAGGATCGGACCGAGCTCGCCAAGCCGCTTCGATGCCTCGGCGATTTTGTCGTATGCGAGCTGTCCGGAGGATAACTGCTCCTCGAGGGTCTTCTTCTCCGCTTCGAGAGCTTCCACTTCCTTGCCAAGTACCTCATACTCACGGCGTTCCTTGAAGCTCAGCTTCTGGGACTCCTGGTGCGGACGTCCGGAACTGCGAGGTGTCTCCCCTTCCGAACCCTGGCGGGCTGCTTCCCTGGCAGCTCTCCTGTCCTCGGCTTCCTTGTCCGAAAGCCATGTACGGTACTCCGTATAGTTCCCCACGAAATCCTTGACCATGCCGCCGCCCGCGAACACGAACAGATGGTCCACCAGGCGGTCCAGGAAATGCCTGTCGTGCGAGATGATTATGAGCGTCCCGCGGAAATCCAGCAGGTAGTCCTCCAGCACGTTGAGAGTCACGATGTCGAGGTCATTCGTGGGCTCATCGAGGATCAGCACATTCGGCTGCTTCTGCAGGATCGTGAGAAGGTAGAGGCGTCTCTTCTCCCCTCCCGACAGGTCCGCGACCCTTGTCGTGTACATCTCCCTCGGGAACAGGAACTGGGATAGCAAGGCGCTGTCAGTCACGGTCTTCATGACTGTCTGGTCAGAGTCGGAATCCATTCCGTCCTGACGGTAGTATCCGATCTCCACGGAATCCCCCTTCTCGATGGTTCCTGTCATTGTCCCGTCCAGCTTGTCTCCGGCAAGGAGCCTCACGAACGTACTCTTCCCTATCCCGTTGCGGCCGACGATCCCGACCCTCTCCCCACGGGCGAAGTTGTACGTGAAATCCTTCAGAAGCACATTGTCTCCATAGCTGAAACCCAGGCCCTTGCAGTCGAAAATCTTCTGCCCGAGCCTCTTGAACTCCGCGATTCCCTCAAGCGAAAGCCTCTCTTCCGTGCGGGTCTGCCCCGCCTTTTCCGCTATCACCTTGAAGGCATCCTTGCGGTACTTTGCCTTTCCGGTACGGGCGCACGGAGAGGCACGGATCCATTCCAGCTCCCTGCGGTAGGTGTTGCGTATGCGTTCCTGGTTGGCATTCCAGTTCTCGATCCTGTCATTCCTCTTCTCAATGAAATTCTCGTAGTCTCCCTTGTAGACATAGAGATGCCCCTGGTCCAGCTCCATGATAGTGTTGCAGACCCTCTCGAGGAAGTATCTGTCGTGCGTGACCATGAGAAGAGTCCTACGCGAACTCCTTAGATAAGCTTCGAGGTATTCTATTGCACTGAAATCCAGATGGTTGGTCGGCTCGTCCATAATGACGAAGTCCGCATCGGAGGCAAGCATCACCGCAATCGCGACTCTCTTCACCTGGCCTCCGGAAAGCTCCGACATCTTCTGGGCGAAATCCGTGAATCCCAGCTCGGAGAGGCATCTGCGGATCCTGATCTCGTAGTCCTGCAGCCTCTCGGGCGGAAGACCTTTCATGAATTTTTCGGACGAGGCGACTACCTGGTCATAGATCGAATTCGAAGGGACATAGTCATAGTACTGCTCGAGGAAAGCAATGCGTATATCCTTGAGGAACAGGATCTTTCCGCCTGAGTCGGACTTTTCCTTCCCCGCGAGGATCCTCATCAGGGTCGTCTTCCCTGCCCCGTTCGGCGCGACAAGGGCTATCTTGTCGCCTTCGTTGATGTTGAAACCTATCTTGTCGAAGAGGACCTTGGTCCCGTATGACTTTGAAATGTTTTCTATCTGGAGAAAGCTTGGCATGTCATGGAAATTGAGCCGCAATTTACGCATAATTATCCTAAATTTGCCGGCGTATATTTCAGGGAAAAGTATTTGATGGCCGCAACGACAAACAATATGACCGTCGGGTCCCCCATGAGGGCAATCCTCCGGTTTGCACTCCCGCTGATCGCCGGCTACCTGCTCCAGCAGGCCTACAGTGTCATCGACGCCGCCATCGTCGGGAAGCTCCTGGGTGTCAGCTCGCTCGCCGCAATCGGCGCCTCCTCCAGCATAATATTCCTGATCATGGGCTTTTGCAACGGGACAAGTTCCGGCTTTGCAATCCCTGTAGCACAGGCTTTCGGCGCCGGAGACGAGACGCACATGCGCTCCTTCGTGGCAAATGCCGTCCGGCTCTCGATCCTGCTGGCAGTCATCATGACGGCCCTGACGTCCGCCCTGACCGCCCCGATCCTGCGGATGGTCAACACTCCGGACGACATCATGCGCGAAGCTACCATCTACCTGCTGGTCAACTTCCTGGCCATTCCTTTCACTGTTGCCTACAACCTGCTGTCGGGAATGATCCGAGCCCTCGGGAACTCCCGGACCCCGTTCCTGTTCCTTATAGTCTCCTCTGTCGTGAACATCGTCCTCGACCTCGTGATGATCATAGTCTTCAAGATGGGCGTCGGCGGTGCGGCATTCGCGACGCTGCTTTCCCAGGCAGTGTCGGCGGCGCTCTGCTACAGATACATACGCCGCAACATGCAGATGCTCGTCCCCAAAGGAAGGGGCGAGCGGCGCTTCAGCCGCAAGGACTCGGGGATCCTACTCTGGAACGGAGTGCCCATGGGCCTGCAGTTCTCCATCACGGCCATCGGCAGCATAATGCTCCAGGGCGCGAACAATGCCCTAGGGACCAGCTACGTTGCAGCGTTCACGTCCGGGACAAGGATCAAATACCTTTTCACGACGGTCTTCGAGAACATAGGCGTCGCGATGGCGACATACTGCGGCCAGAACATCGGTGCCGGCAAGATGGTGCGCGTCAGGCAAGGAATCGTAGCAGCCATGAAGATAACCATGGTCTATTTCGCGATTACCATGCTGGTCATCATGCCCTTCGCCGACGAGATGATGCTCTTGTTCATGGACCGGGGCGAAACGGAGATAATCGCGAATGCGGCAAAGTACCTCAGGGTCATCGCGTGCTTCTTCCCCGCTCTCGGGACGCTGACCGTACTGCGCTACAGCATTCAGGGCCTCGGCTACGCGAATCTGTCGCTTTTCTCCGGCGTCGCCGAGATGCTTGCCCGATGCGCGATCAGCCTGTGGATGGTGCCTGCCCTCGGCTTTGCCGGAGTCATCCTAGGCGATCCCACGGCATGGATCTCCGCAGACCTGTTCCTTGTCCCGTGCATTATCGTTCTCTATAGGCGCCTGTCGGATAAGGTATGACGAGAATTTCGTATCTTAGCGGAAATTATGTGGACATATAATCCAAACAATCAATAGATCATGAAAAAAGTAGTTTTAGTACGCCATGGCGAGAGCCAGTGGAACAAGGAGAACCGTTTCACGGGCTGGACCGACGTTGACCTCAGCGAAAAAGGCATCCAGGAGGCCCTCGATGCCGGCCGCCTGATGAAGAAGGAAGGCTATACCTTCCAGAAGGCCTACACTTCCTACCTGAAGAGGGCTGTCAAGACCCTCAACAACATCCTCGATGCCATGGATCTCGACTGGATTCCCGTGGAGAAGAGCTGGATGCTCAACGAGAAGCACTACGGTGCTCTCCAGGGACTGAACAAGAGCGAGACTGCTGCAAAATATGGCGATGAGCAGGTTCATGCATGGCGTCGCAGCTATGACGTGGAGCCCCCGGTTCTGGGCGAGGACGATCCCCGCAACCCGAAGAACGATCCTCGCTACGCTCTCGTTCCCGACCAGTATCTTCCTCGTACCGAAGCCCTTATCGATACCGTAAAGCGTACGATTCCCTACTGGGAGGTCGAGATTTTCCCGTCTCTCAAGAAGTATGACAGCGTCATCGTCGTTGCCCACGGCAACTCCCTCAGGAGCATCGTGAAGTATCTCAAGGGAATTTCCGACGATGACATCGCAGCTCTCAACATCCCGACTGCGACTCCGTACGTGTTCGAGTTCGATGACGACCTGAAATTCGTGAAGGATTATTTCCTCGGCGACCAGGATGCCATCAAGGCGAAGATGCAGGCTGTTGCTGCCCAGGGCAAGGCAAAGAAGTAATTTTACCCTGGCAAGATGAAAAAAGAGCCCGGCAAAATATGCCGGACTCTTTTTTTGTAGCTGCTGCAGTTGTCAGAATGTGAAGGAGAGCATCAGGTTGGAGTGGAACTTCCTTAATGAGCCCAGACCCTGAAAGCATTCCGAATCGTACATGTGGCCAAGGCTAAGGGCAAATCTCTTGTATTGAACTCCAACTTCCGGCATCATCATGATACCGAAGACGTTGTCACCGTGCTGACCATATGATGCGCCTATACGTACTCTGACAAACGTGTAGAATTTTTCAGCCTCAAAGATGTATTTTGTGTCCGCAAAGAGATACTGGACACTTTCCGCATTGCCAAAAGGTAAATCGAATCCTATACCTCCTCCGATGTAAAGTCCGTTGTTGAGGGTGCATCCGTGGGATGTCATGAACAGAATTCTCGAGTCGTATCCGTTGCCAAGATAGCGCATCGTGCCGACCGTAACGTCACCTGTATAGCCATGCTTTTGGGTGGGCTGGAAGTTTCCGGCGTTGGCGATGGGAAGGATCGCAAAGAAAAGTATAAGTGAAAGAAAAAGTTTACGCATAATCTATTAGCCTGAATTCAACACAAAGTTATTATTTGAATTTTTCTATGCGAATAAGATAATATTACATTATAGTATTCCATCCACGAATATAGTTTTTCTGCCTCGTAAAACAATAATCTGCATCATATGGCGATAATA
>CAYTXA010000064.1:0-10780 GCA_964440865.1 uncultured Muribaculaceae bacterium
GAAAGACGACGCTCTTCCGTCTGATCATGGGCCTCGAGAAGCCGGATGCAGGCACATTCGAGATAGGCGAGACCGTGAAGCTGGCCTATGTCGACCAGCAGCACACCAGCATAGACCCGGAAAAGACCGTCTACGAGGTGATCTCCAACGGAGTGGAACTCCTGCGCATGGGCGGGCGCGACGTGAACGCCAGGGCCTATCTCTCGCGCTTCAACTTCTCCGGCACGGACCAGCAGAAGCTCTGCGGAAACCTCTCGGGAGGCTAGCGCAACCGTCTCCAGCTTGCCCTTGCCCTCAAGGAGGAGGGGAACGTCCTGCTGCTCGACGAGCCCACAAACGACATCGACGTCAACACCTTGCGTGCCCTTGAGGAGGCGCTCGACGACTTCGCAGGCTGCGCTGTCGTGATCAGCCACGACCGCTGGTTCCTCGACCGAATCTGCACCCACATCCTCGCCTTCGAAGGAGATTCCAACGTCTACTTCTACGAGGGCTCTTACTCGGACTACGAGCAGAACAAGCTCGAGAGGCTGGGACAGGAAGAGCCGCGGAGAGTGAGATACCGCAAGCTGATGGACTAAAGCGAAAATGGAACAGGAAGTTCTTGGCCTCGCCTGCGAGGCGGGACATATACTCCTGGAGAACGGAGCCGAGATCTCGAGAGTGGAGGACACGATGCAGCGCATAGCGCGGCATTACGGCGTGTCCGACGGGAGCTTCTTCGTGCTCAGCAACGGAATCATAGCCACCGGCGACGAATTCGCCCAGGCAAAGTTCATCCCGATAAAGGGGGCCCGGCTGGACAAGGTCGCGGCGGTGAACCAGATTTCCCGCGAAGTTGCCGAGAAGGACCTTTCCCTCGGCCAGCTGCGCAGCAGACTCTCGGCGGTGCGCAGGATGAGGCCGAAGCCGGCATGGGAGCAGATCGTAGGGTCTGCGGTCGGAGCGGGCTTCTTCGCCATGATCTTCGGAGGAAGCATAGCGGACAGCATAGTGGCGTTCGTCGCCGGGCTCGTCCTCTACGTCTACATGGTCCTTGCAGGTCCATACCTCAGCAGGATGCTGGGGAACATAACCGGAGGGCTCATAGCGGCTGCAGTGTGCATCGCCGCCTACCATCTATCCTTCGGAGGCCACCTCGGCAACATGATCATCGGGGCCATAATCCCCCTCGTGCCGGGAGTGCCTTTCACAAACGGTATCAGGGACATAGCGGGGGAGGACTATCTCGCCGGGACGACGAGGCTCCTGGACGCATTCATGATGTTCCTCTGCATCGCTGCCGGGGTCGCCTTGGCATTCGTGCTCGACGGCGTCATGTTCGGGGGAATAATCCAGCTGGACGGCATGAAGACCGATCCTGTCACCGCCAGCATCTGGTGGCAGATGGCGGCATCGTTCTTCGGGACTGCGGCGTTCGCCATCCTTTTCGGAGTACCCAGGAAGAATTACCTAGACGCCGGCCTTGCGGGTCTCGCCGGGTGGGTCGTCTATCTCGCGCTCGTGCGCCTCGCCGGATTCACTCCGGTGGAGTCCAGCTTCTTCGGCTCTGCAGCAGTGCTCGTGACGTCCCGCTTCCTTGCGGTTCACAGGCGCTGCCCGGTCACGGTGTTCCTCGTCTGCGGAATATTCCCGCTCGTGCCCGGAGGAGGCCTTTTCTGGACCTCCTACTATTTTGTTTCGGACCAGGCGAGGCTCGCCCTCTCCAGCGGGTTCATGGCGCTGAAGATCTGCATCGCGATTGCGTTGGGAATTATCGTGGTCGAGGAGCTGCTGAACCTGCTCAGGCGTTCCCGCCGTTAGCCTTGTCGGCAAGTATCAGCTCGACAAGACGGTCAACAGCTTCTGTATCAGGAATGTGGCGGAGGACAGGGGTTTTCTTGTGGTAGATCGTGACCTTGTGGTTTCCCTCTCCGACGTATCCCCAGTCTGCGTCTGCCATCTCGCCGGGGCCGTTCACGATGCAGCCCATCACGGCTATCACGACATCCTTCAGCTGCGGGACCCTTTTCTTGACCTCCTCGAATGACTGCTGGAGGTTGTACATGGTCCTCGTGGCCTGCATTATCTCGTCCTCGAGATACTTTCCCAGGCCTGACTCTTCTATGGACACTGCCTTGCCGTCCTCCATGTACGTGCCGGAGATTGTCACCTCGTCCAGGTCCCTGTCTATCAGCCTCTTTCCGAAATCGCAGGAGAAATCTTCCAGCAGACGTTCGCGGGACGGAGCCTCGTAGACGGCCGAAGCCTTCTTTCCGGAAAGATGTATATTCTTCATCGAGGAGACGATCTTTCCGTCGTAGCGGTCGGCAAGGTACTGAGCCACAGGAAGTTCCCTCTCAGGATCTTCCGTCAGGGAAACCCTGACAGTGTTGCCGATTCCGTCGGCGAGAAGGGTGGATATTCCCACCAGGGACTTTATCCTTCCGGAGTCCCCGTTTCCTGCCTCCGTAACCCCGACATGGAGCGGGAATACAGTACCGGCAGCCTTCATCTTCTGGGCAAGCAGCCTGTATGCCTGCACCATGACGATCGTGTTGCTGGACTTGAGGGAGACCACGACGTTGCGGAAATCGTTCTCGAGGGCAAGGCCTATCCATTCCATTGCCGCCTCTGCCATGCCGAGGGGAGTGTCCCCGAAACGGCTGGTTATCCTCTCGCCCAGGGAGCCGTGGTTCAGGCCTATGCGCATCGCGGTCCCGTGCTCCTTGCAGACCTTGACCAGCTCGGCAAACTGCTTCCTGGCCTCCTCCGGGTCCTTGTTGAAGTTGCCGGGATTGATCCTGACCTTCTCCACAATGGGCGCGACAGCGATGGCGGTGGCTGAGGAGAAATGGATGTCCGCAACGATGGGCGTGTCGACTCCGGCCGCCCGCAGACCCTCCTTGATCTCCTTCATGTATTCCACGTCCCTGAGGCCAGGGCACGTGATCCTTATGAGCTGGGATCCTGCCTTCGCAAGCCTGATGCTCTGGGCAACGGTGGCTTCCACGTCGCTCGTATGGGTATTGCACATGGTCTGGACGACGATAGGATACTCGCTGCCGATCAGTACATTACCTGCTTTCGCCGTCAATGTTTTCAACTTTTCCATTTTCTTCAGATTTTTCTTTCTCGGACGATATGACATCGTACACCAATGAACGTGCCTCCCTGCGCAGGGCGGAGCGGGTCTTTCCCGTGCGCTTTGTCAGCTGGATGTGGACTCCCGCCTGGATCACGATGTCGAGGGGATAGGCGAACCTGTAGTAGTATTCGCTGTGATAGTCAGGGTCATAGAGCGTCCCGAAAGACCACCTCAGCTGAGCCGTAACGTGGAATTCCACGGGGCTGAACATCAGGCCCATCCCGACTCCGCCCCGGATTCCGTAATCCAGCTTGCGGTCGTAGTCGTAGAACGAGGAGACGTACTTGGGGTCAAGCGTCTCGTTCCCGCTCCTCTCGACATGGTAGCGCCATGCCCCGTACGGACCAATGTTGCCGATTATCTTGAAATTGTCCCCCACGTCAAGGTGGAGGTGGGACATGGCAGCGAATTCGACATAGTCGTAGATGGCCTGGTAGGCGCCGTCCACGTCGGGCCGCGTCTTGGTCTGCTCGCTGTACTGCGTCTTGTAGCCGTCCTGTCCCCAGGAAAGCATGAGCTGGTAGCCGAAATACGGCATGAACCCGAACATCTTCCCGTAGTGGGTATAGACAATCCCGAAGTTGGCCGGGGTCAGCAGAATGTCCTGCTTCTTCGAGGGGTTGAACTGCATGCGGTTGAGGCTGACTCCGTACTGGAAGCCTATCATGGAGTAGTCGTTGATCTTGCGGTTCCTTTTCAGGTTCACCGTGTCGAGATATGCGTCCGTGAGCGTGTCCGACGCGACGACGGAAAGGGTGTCGCGCCCGGCGTGGCGCGGGCCGGCAAAAAGAGGGAACGCGGCAAGGACTGCTGCAAGGAGTGTCAGTATCTTTCTCTTCATGGCGCTAGTTCTCGAAAAGTTTGCCCACATTGAGAGTCTGCTGAAGCTCGGCAGAAGACGGTACGTTGAGGACGTAGCTGTGGTCGGGAAGCCTGTAGAACTTGACTTTCTCCGGCTGGCGGTGCTCCAGCAGCGACCCCGTGTCCACGATTCCGTTCATGTTGATGTCCTCGGTCAGACGGATGGAGTATTTCCCTTCCTGGAGATAGGGGAACAGCAGCGTGCAGTCCGAATCGACCTTGAAAGACCGCAATGTCTTGTCCCTCTTGTCGTTGAGCAGGTCCACGATGTAGTGGTGGCTGACTCCGGTGAGGGTGAGGGAAAGGCTGCTCAGCTTGTCGTCTTTCGGAAGAGAGAACTTCACCTCGGTGCTGTCGTTGTAGAAGCCGTTGATGTCCTCGAACTTGCGGTAGGGGACCTTCAGACGGTACTCGTATCCCGGCATGAGCTTGTCCTTAGGGGTGAGGGTGTATTTCCTGAGGTTTCCTGTGTCCCTGGCCACGGAGTATTTCATCACCGCCTCCTGCTGTCGCGGGTTGACGGAGACGAACCGGAGGGAGTCGAAGCCTTCCTTGATCAGGGGATAGCCGAACTCGAAAGTGACTCCGTACTGCTCGACCATCTCCGGCTCGGCGGAGATCTTGACTACCAGCGTGGTATCCTCCTTCCTTCTCTTCCTCTCGGCGTTCCTGCGGGCTGTTCCCGTCTTCTCGAGGGGAAGGGCGATATGCTCCGTGTAGGGGACCAGCGTCTTAGTGGAATCCGCCGTCTTCATGTAGTCCACGTAGAGGTGGAGCGTGTCCGGCTGGCGGCGCCGCTCGTTGACCCAAATCTCGAGGCTGTCGCGCTCGGGGTTGAACTGCATTATGAGGCGGTCGGGACGGACGTTCCTGATCCAGAGCGAATCGATCTCGGCTCCCGGGGCCATGAACGAGATGTACGCGGCCCTGTCAGCAATCCTTTTCTTGTTCAGTATCAGCTGCTTGGACGGATGTTCGCGGAACACGGCAAGCTCATGTTCGCTGCGCCTTGCCATGCAGTGGAGCGTGTCCTCCATGTCGTACTTCAGCAGTTCCGGGAGAGTGTCGCTGGCCACCAGGGTCGGGCGGAATACGGTGTCCACGAAAGCGATCCTGTCTGCATCGAGGTCATAGATGTTGTTGTTGCCGGCGTCCACCACCGCGTAGAGCCTGTAGAGCGTGTCGGCGACATTGCGCATCGCGAAGTAGCCCCATGCGTCCGTCTTCACTGCGGCGTCCGGCCTGTGCAGGATGACCGCCGAGTCCGCCAGGTCCTTGTAGAGCATGACCGTAGCTCCCTGGATCGGCTGCAAGGTGTTGCAGTCCAGCACTGTACCCGTCACGACCATGGAGTCGATGCGAGGCCCTGTCGAGAATGTCATCGTGTATCCCGGGAACATGTTGCCCTCGTTGTTGTCTGCGACGGCATTCGTCAGGTCAAGCGTGTAGGTCGTGTTCGGCTGAAGGTCCTCCTCGAAGTAGACGACAAGCGACTTGCCACGGATCCTGTACTTCGGGGGCTTCGAGAGGGGAGGCGAAAGGAAGATGCTCTTAGGGTCCTTGACAGTCACGTACTCGTTGAAAGTGAACGTGATACGGGCTCCATGGACAGGCACGTCCACGGTCCCGGGCAGGGGATTGAGCCCCACGATAACGGGAGGGATTGTGTCCTTGGGGCCTCCGGAGGGGGGAGTCGTCGTGTTCGCGCACGAATGCGAGATGAATGCCGGCAGCAGCATGAGCATGGCCGGGACCATGGGAAGATATTTCTTTATCGTCTCTCTGATGTTCATGGCTATTTTTCCGTCCTCACGACACTCTGGATGCCGTCGATGTTTTCCAGCTTCTTGATAAGGAGATCGAGGGCGCCCCTGTCACGTACCCAGAGATCTATGGTCCCCTCGAATATGCCCTTGTCCGCAGACATCACCAACTTCTTGATATTCACCTCCATGACAAGGGAGATGTACCTCGTGACCTCGTTCAGCAGGCCGACACGGTCGATTCCGGACAGCACAAACCGCACGAGGAACTGCGGATTGACCTCGTCCTGCCACCTTGGATCCTTCACGATCCAGTCTCCGTGCTTTGCCGCAAGGCTCTCCGCGATCGGGCAGGTCTTCTTGTGGATCGTGACGGTGCCGTCGGGGGAGCGGAAGGCTATGACAGGGTCGCCGGCGATCGGGTTGCAGCACGTAGCGGTGACATATCTCGTCTTCGGGCCGCGGCGCCACGGGAGGATGCTCTTTTCCTCGGCGTGGAAGTTCTCGGCGACCTCCATGATGGATTCGGCGGACACAAGCCCGAGCGCGAAGCGGAAGAACAGGTCTTCGACGGACTTCAGGCTCATCGCCGTGCAGACCTGCTTGTAGACCTTGTCGGTGGGCTTCACCCCTGCGCGGTTCATCTGCGCCTCCAGCGCCTCGCGCCCTGTCCTGACAATCGTGTCGCGGTCGGAACGGAAGTAGTCCAGCACGAGATTCCTGGCCTGGCGGGTGCGCAGGAACTGGAGCCATTCCTTCTTCGGATGCTCGTCCTCGGCGGTGATTATCTCGACCTGGTCTCCGGTCTTCAGCACATAGGAAAGCGGGACAAGCTTCATGTTCACCTTTGCCGCGATTGCCTTGTTGCCGATGTCGGTATGGACCATGTATGCGAAATCAAGCGCAGTGGCCCCGTTCTGGACAGTCTTCTGCTCGCCTCTCGGAGTGAACACGACTATCTCGTTGGTCACCAGGTCGTTGTGGATGATGTCGAGGAGGGAGAGCGCGCTGACATCCGGATTGACAAGGATCTCCTTGACCTTCTCCAGCCACTTGTCCATCTCGCTGTCGTTCTCGACGATGTATCCCTCCTTCTTGTATTTCCAGTGGGCCGCGATGCCCTTTTCCGCAATCTCGTCCATCCTGCGGGTCCTGATCTGGACCTCGACCCAGATGCCCTTCTCCGACAGCAGCGTCACATGGAGCGCCTCGTAGCCGTTGCTCTTGGGGTGCTTCACCCAGTCGCGCACGCGGTCAGGCTTGTAGCGGTAGATGCCCGTGATTATGGAGAACACGTGGTAGCACTGGTCGCGTTCCGACTCCTTGGTCGTGTCGGTCGGGTCGAAGATGATCCTGATAGCGTAGAGGTCGTAGACCTGCTCGAATGTAACGTCCTTCGTACGCATCTTGTGCCAGATCGAATACGGAGTCTTCAGCCTCTTGCGGATTTCGAAATGGAACCCTGCCTTCGTGAGGGCGGAGTTTATCGTGGTGATGAACGTGTCGATCTCTTTCTCCTTGTCGTGGCTGTCGCTGCTGATCTTCTCCATGATGTCGTTGTAGGCCTCAGGTTCCTTGTAGCGCAGCCAGATGTTCTCCATCTCGGACTTGATCTCGTAGAGACCGAGGCGGTGGGCAAGCGGGATGAAGATGAACATCGTCTCGCTCAGGATCTTGTCCCTCTTGTACTCGGGCATGTACTCGATCGTGCGGCAGTTGTGGAGCCGGTCAGCGAGCTTTATCAGCACGACGCGTATGTCGTCGTTCAGCGTCAGGAGGATTCTCTTGAGGTTCTCCGCCTGGATGCTCTGGTAGTAGTTCGCGTCGCTCTTGCGCTTCTTGTCCTCGGTATCGAGCACGTTCTTGATCTTCGTCAGTCCGTCGACCAGCGAGGCGATCTTGTCTCCGAAGAGCTTGCGGATGTCCTCGACCGTGTAGTCGGTGTCCTCGACGACATCGTGCAGCAGCGCGGCGCATATGGACTTGCAGCCCAGGCCGATATCCTCGACAACGATCTTGGCAACCTCGATCGGGTGCAGGATATACGGCTCCCCGCTGCGGCGGCGGATGTTGGTATGAGCCTTGTTCGCGAACTCGAAGGCCTTGTCGACCAGGGCCATCTCCTCCTCGTTTGCTGTCCTCTTGCGGGCAATTTCGCGCAGCGATGCGTAACTCCTCGCAATGACATCGTAATCTTCCTGTGTGAACTGTGAGAAACTCATGACACTACCTTTTCAACTTCTTTGACAGTCTGGAACGAATATGAGAACTGCGCCCCGTAGAGAATAATCAGCCAGCTGAAGCGCAGCCACATGAGGAAAAGCGGGACCAACGCCAATGCTCCGTAGACGGCGTTTATCCTCGTGACGAGCAACTGGGTCTCCAGGTACAGGTACTGCAGTACCGTGAACGCTATGCCTGCCAGGACAGCAGCCCTGAGCGCGCAGCCGTAATCGACCCATGTCGCGGGTATATACTTGTACATGGCGGAGAGGGTCAGGATCGCTATCAGCGCGAAGACCATCCACCCTAGAAAAGACTTCAGGTTGTCGGAGAACCCGAAATTGTTGGGAATCAGGACATCCAAGGCATGGGAATAGACCACGGCGCCGGAGGAGAACATCAGGATGATGAACGGGATCGTGAGCATGATGGCCAGGTCCACGAAGAGGCTCTTATAGAACTTGCGGCTGGGGCGGGACACGTTCCATACGTTGTTGAACACCCTCTCGACACGGTTCATCATCCATACGACGAGCCAGACAAACGCAAGCGCGGAAACAATGCCGAAAAGTCCGGAGCTGCCGGTCCTGATGATATTGTCCGCAGCAGCCATGATAGTCTCCACGAGCCGCTGGTCTGACGGAAGGTTGGCAGTCAGCACGCCCCTAAGCCTGTCGCTGAGGCCGAATCCTCCGGCAAGGAAGAAGCATACCGCCAGAAGTGGCACAACGGCCATGGCGCAGAAGTAGGCGAGCGCCACGGACTGGAATCCTATCTTCCTGTCCTTGAAAGTCTTGAGAGCCTTCGTGATTACGGCGTATGATTTCAGCACGCGGGTCTGGAACTTCGATATGCCTTCGTTGCTCAGCGCCAGGACAAAATCCTGGGAGAAGAAGCGCCGGAGTCTTTCAGCCCTGACGCGTATTTTCTCCAAGATCAGATTCATACCAGCCCTCCGAACAGATCCGTCTCCTTGTTCTCCTTCTCGGCACGCTCTTCTTCGGGAAGCATTGCCATGAACTCGTCCTCGCCTATGACCTTGACCCCGAGAGTCTCGGCCTTCTTCATCTTTTCGGGGCCGGGTTTCTCGCCGGCGAGCAGATAGCTCGTCTTGCCGCTGACGGAAGTGGAATTCTTGCCTCCGTTCCTCGCTATCAGGTCTTTCATCTCGTCGCGCGAGATGCTGAATGTGCCGGATATGACTATGGAAAGTCCCTTGAGCGCCTCGGAACGGGGTCCGGACTCTCCGGACAAGGCCATCTGCAGGCCGGCAGCCCTCAGTCGGCTGATCTCCTCGAGATGCTCAGGCTTCCGGAAATAGTCCCATATGCTGTCCGCAATCACCTCGCCGACGTCCGGGACCTCGAGCAGGGCCTCCTTCGAAGCAGAGGCAATCTTGTCAATGTCCACGAAATGCGCGGCCACCCCGGCAGCGGTAGTTTCTCCTACATACCTGATACCCAGGGCAAAGAGGACTCTGCCGAAGGGAACTTCGCGCGAACGGCGGAGGCTCGACAGGAACCTTTCCGCGGACTTCTCCTTCCACCCGTCGAGTGTCAGGAGGTCATCTTTCCGCAGGTCATAGAAATCGGCAGGAGTGCGCACGAGACCTCGGGACCAGAGCTGGTCTATGGTTGCTTCTCCGGCTATGACATTCATCGCCTTGCGCCCGAGGAAATGCAGGAGGCGTCCCTTGATCTGGGTCGGGCATCCGTCCGAATTCGGGCAGAACCACTTCGCCTCGTCCTCCGCTTTCAGGAGCGGAGTGCCGCAGTCGGGGCAGAACTTCGGGAAAGAAGGAGCATGGGAACCGGCTGGACGCCTGCTCAGCTCCACCCCAGTGATCTTCGGGATGATCTCGCCGCCTTTCTCGACGTAGACCCAGTCTCCGACACGGATATCCATCTGTGCCATAAGCCCTTCGTTGTTGAGGGTAGCCCTTTTTACGACCGTGCCGGCAAGCTGGACGGGAGCAAGATTGGCCACCGGAGTCACGGCGCCGGTCCTTCCGACCTGGTAGGAGATGGACTGGAGCTCCGTCAACGCCCTCTCAGCCTTGAACTTGTAGGCCACGGCCCAGCGCGGGACCTTCGAAGTGTAGCCCAGCGCATCCTGGTAGCGGAGCTCATTGACCTTGATCACGACTCCGTCGGTGGCATATGGCAGGAAATTGCGAGCCTTGTCCCAATGTTCGAGATATGCTTCTATCTCGCTGATATTGTAGCAGATACGTCTTTCGTCCGAAACAGGAAGTCCCCATGAGGCAGCCTTGTCGAGGGCCTCGCTGTGGGTCTCCGCGAAATCTATGAATCCCGTCGGAATATGGTAGAGAGTGCACCATAGGCCTCTCCTCCCGACTTCGTCCGGGTCCAGAAGCTTCAGCGACCCGGATGCCGCGTTGCGCGGATTCGCGAAAGGCGGGTCCTCGTTTTCCTCCCTTTCCTTGTTGAGGTTGTCGAATGCCTTGTAGGGCATCAGGATCTCGCCCCTGATCTCGAATTCCTCAGGCCACCCGCTGCCTTTCAGCGAATGGGGTATATTGCTTATTTTCAGCACGTTGGCAGTGACATCGTCTCCGACTGAGCCGTCGCCCCTCGTAAGAGCCCTTACGAGTTTTCCGTTCCTGTAGGTCAGGCTGATGCCCGTGCCGTCGAATTTCAACTCGCATGAATAGGAAAACCCGCTTCCCAGAGACTTGCGCACCCTTTCAGCGAATTCCTCGACTTCGCCGATGCTGTAGGTGTTCCCGAGCGAGAGCATCGGGTAGCGGTGCGGCAGTTTCGGGAACCTCGCGACGAGGTCGCTG
>CAYTXA010000065.1:0-814 GCA_964440865.1 uncultured Muribaculaceae bacterium
AGCCAGGAGCACCCGCCTCACCATGCCGCAGCAAGACGGTCTGCACGCGCCAGGAGCACCCGCCACCCTATGCCGCCTCAAGAAGGTCTGCCCGGGACAAGAAAGCCGGTCGCCAATGGCGGCCGGCACAGAACGGCGGAAAGGGAATCAATAATTCCCCTCGTCGACTATGGGATAGAGCTCAATGAACTCGCCGTTGTGCTTCTTCCCGTCATTGACAATCCCCGCAACCTTCTCCCCGATCACATCAGGCATATGGACCCCCGGCCCGCTGTAGTGGTTGTTGAGATCCGTACTTGTCGCACCCGGATGGACCGAGAAAATCTCCACCGGCAGATTCTTGCGCTCGAAATCCATAGCAAAAATCCTCATCATGACATTCTGCGCCGCCTTGCTCGCAACATATGCCATCGGATGCCAGTAAGGGCTGACCTCGGTCGGCACCGTGATGTTGACGATCCTGCCACGGTTGGCAGCCAGAAGCGGAAGAAGCTTGCTCGTCAGTACATATGTCCCTACATAATTGACCTGTAGCGTCGCCGAGATGTCCTTCACGGAAGAATCATAGCTGTCGCACGCCATGTCCCCAGGAATTCCGGCGTTGTTGACCAGAAGCTTGAGAGAAGGATAGCTCTCGGCGATAGCCTTCGCATCTGCCTCAAGCCCCTCATTGTCCGAAAGATTGATATGGGACCATCCGATGATGTCAGCCCCGTCTTCCAAGAGCTTCTCCATGGCACTCTTTGCCAGGAACTCATTCCTGGCCCCCAGGATGACCTTCCACCCGGACTTTCCCAGATGGCGGGCAATTTCA
>CAYTXA010000065.1:824-10698 GCA_964440865.1 uncultured Muribaculaceae bacterium
TGTAACCAATGCTGTTTTCATAGTAATAGTATAAGTTATTGTAGTCCAATGTCTTGTTTTAGTCTGGAGATTGCCTTGGCGGCATCTCCGCCATATTCGTCGAGCAGCGTCACGAAACGGCTGCCGATGATCCCGCCGCAGGAATGCGCGCACGCCGCGTCGAAAGTCTGGCGGTTGCTGATGCCGAACCCGACCATCAGCGGATTGCGCAGCCGGTAGGACTCTATGCGGGAGAAATACGCCTGCTTCGCTGCGTTGAAATCCTTCTGCGCCCCCGTCGTCGAAGCGGATGACACCATGTAGATGAACCCGCTCGTGTGCTCGTCTATCAGCCGGACACGCTCCTCCGACGTCTCCGGAGTAATCAGCATGATCATCCTGAGGTCATACCTCTCGGCAACAGCCTTGTAGCTCTCGATGTAGTCGCGGAAGGGGAGATCCGGGATGATGATCCCGTCGATCCCGATCTCGGAGCACTTCCTGCAGAAATTCTCGAACCCATACTGGTAGATAGGGTTGAGGTAGCCCATGATTATCAGCGGAATATGCACGTCCTTCCGGATTCCCTCCAGCTGGCTGAAAAGAAGGCGGACCGACATCCCGTTCCGAAGGGCCTTCGTGCTGGCGGTCTGGATCACTGGACCGTCCGCCATCGGGTCGCTGAAGGGAACCCCCACCTCGATCATGCTCACTCCGGCAGCCTCGAGAGCCCGGATTACACCGGCGGTGCCATCCAGCTTAGGAGCTCCGGCGCAGAAATATACCGAAAGCAGACGCTTCGGATTGTCCTTGAAAAGTTTGTCTATCCTGTTCATGTTTTATTCTGTAATATGTTGTCTTTCAACTCATTGTCATTATGCGTCTTGTCCCGGGAAGCCGGAGTCGCGCATCTGGTCGAGGAAAGTCCGTAGCCGGGCGATGTCCTTGATCCCGGGGGAAACCTCGAACCGCGAATTGAGGTCGTACCCGGCGATAAGCGGATGGCGGAATGCTTTCAGTGCCCTCGCATCGTCAGGACCTATGCCCCCGCTGAGTATGAACGGAGTCTTCTCCTCGTACCCGTCCATTATGTGCCAGTCGAACTTCACCCCGGTGCCGCCCATGCTGGGCGACTTCGTGTCGAAGAGGAACCAGTTGCATAGGCCTTCGTACTCATGCACAATCTGCCTGTCCTCCTCCCGCGCGATATGGAATACCTTGATGATTCTCAGCGGCTTGCCGTTGCGGGATAGGATGTTCCGGGCACGGAGGGAGGCACAGAACTCAGGAGTCTCATGCCCATGGAGCTGCACCGCGTCCAGCCCGAACTTCTCCGCCTTGGCGAGTATGCCCTCCGGCGTCTCGTCCACGAACACGCCGACCCTCAGCGGCCTTGCCGGCAGATAGTCCGGAAGCACCCTCGCGCAGCGGGGACTGCGCGGGAAGAATATGAACCCGACCATGGACACGCCCAGACTCTCGACTTCCCGGATGTTGTTCCCGTCTGTCATGCCGCAGACTTTGAAAAATGGCTTTTCCATAATGTGTATCGTCAGGCTATGGCTTTTACAAAGGCGGAGAGCGCGGCTCCCGGATCGGGCTCTTTCATGAAAGCTTCTCCCATCAGGAAGCCGCGGAAGCCTTCCTGGCGGAGGCGGAGGACCGTCTCGGGCGAAGAGATGCCACTCTCGGAAACCAGCACGGGGAATGCGGATTCCGGGGGAAAGAGCGACCTCAGCTTCGGGGCGAGCTGGAACGAATTGGCGACATCGGTGACGAATGTCCCGAGGTTGCGGTTGTTGACCCCGACCATGTCGACATCGCCGGAGACATACCCAAGCTCATCCTCCGAATGGACCTCCAGCAGCACTTCGAGCCCCAGCGAATGGGCCTGTCCAAGCAGCGTGCGGAATTCCTGGAGCGAGAGGCATGCGGCAATAAGCAGCACCGCATCTGCCCCGGCAAGCCTCGCCTGCAGCAGCTGGTATTCGCTGACAATGAACTCCTTGCGGAGGATTGGGATGGAGACGAGCTTCCGTGCCTCGGAGACATATTCCAGCTTCCCGCCGAAATACTTCGCATCGGTCAGGATCGACAGCGCGGAAGCCCCGCCGGAGGCATACGAAGGAACAACGTCCTTCGGGGAGATGTCCTGGTGGATCCATCCGCGGGACGGGGACTTGCGCTTGAACTCGGCGATGATGCCGGAACCGGAGACGAGGGCTTTCCTCATGCTCCGGGAGGAAGGAGAGGCGGCCAGCGCCCTGGACCTGAGGTCTTCGAGCGGCAGGCGGGCCATCTCTTCCTTCAGCTCAATGCGCTTGTCGGCAACTATGCGATCGAGAATGTCCATGTCACTTGTTGAGTTCCAGGAATTTCCTGAAGGCGGCAAGGGCCTTCCCGCTTTCTAGCGACTCGCGCGCGATCCCGATGCACTCCTCGACAGGCTTGCTGCGCTCGATCACATGGATGGCGAAGCCCGCGTTTACCGTCACGACATCCTTCTGCGCCTTCGTGGATGTGCCGTCCAGGACACTGTCGAAGATCCGTGCAGCGCTCTCTGCCGAGCTTCCGCCGTAGATTTCCTTCGGGTCGACGGTGTCGAAACCTAGGTCCGAGGGGTGGTAGACATGCTCGAATGTCGGGGTGGAAACCTTGAAGTCTCCCGTCAGGGAAATCTCGTCATACCCGTCGAGACTTGTCACGACGGCATAGTCTATCCCTATGGCATTCAGCGTGTTGACGTAGAGCCTCATCTGGTCGAGGCTGGCTACGCCGAGGAGCTGATAGGCAGGCTGGCACGGATTGATGAGCGGGCCGAGAAGGTTGAAGACGGTGGGGAACTGGAGCGCCTTGCGGACCGGACCGACAAACTTCATCGCGCGGGCGAAGAGCTGGGCATGGAGGTAGGCTATGCCTGCCTCCTCGAGGCTGCGCATCAGCCTGGCATTGTCTGCGGTGAACTGGACTCCATGGTTCTGCATCACCGTGCTCGCCCCGCTGACCGATGTCGCCGCGAAGTTGCCGTGCTTGGCGACCTTGTAGCCGGCACCGGCGACGACGAAGCACGCGCACGTGGAAATGTTGAACGTGTTCTTCCCATCTCCGCCAGTTCCGACAATGTCCAGCGGCTTGTATGGGGAAAAGACCACTGGCACGCGGGTGTCCATAAGAGCCTGACGGAAGCCCAGGAGTTCGCCCACGGACACTCCGCGGTACTGCAGCATTGCAAGAAGCGCTGCAATCTGCTCGGAAGGATACTGCTCCTTCGTGATGTTCAGCAGAATCTGCCTTGTGTCCTCGGAAGTCAGCGTCTGGTGGCTGAGGACCTTTGTGAGAAATGTTTTCATGGTTGTTTGCAAGTTCGTTTGTTTTCAGTTTTCTGTCAGTGTTTCAGCCAGTTGGCTATGATCGTCCTGCCGTTGGGCGTCAGGACGGATTCGGGGTGGAACTGGATGCCCTGGACGTCGAAGGTGCGGTGCCGCAGGGCCATGATCTGGTCCTCTTCGCTTACCGCCGTGATTTCGAGACAGTCCGGGAAGCCCTCCCTGTCGACGACCCATGAGTGGTATCTTCCGGCCGGAATCCATCCGGGCAGTCCTTCGAAAATGTAGTCTCCCGAGGGGTGCAGCAGCTTTATGGGGGATGCCACTCCATGGAACACCTTCGAGAGATTTGTCAGCTTGGCGCCGAAGCATTCTCCGATTGCCTGTTCTCCGAGACATATTCCGAGAATCGGCTTCTTTCCGGCATAGCTTCGGATCACATCGAGAGTCTGCCCTGCTTCGGAGGGGATGCCGGGACCGGGGGAAAGGAGTATCTTGTCGTATGCCTCGAGCTCTTCCATCCTGAACTTGTCGTTCCTCACCACGTCTGCCTCCGCTCCCAGAGCCTTCACGAGGTGGGCGAGGTTGTAGGTGAATGAGTCGTAGTTGTCTATGATGACTATCTTTTCCATTTTCTTGCGCTAGTTTTAGTCCTCTTGTGCCTTTACGATCGCGCTGCGGAGCGCGCCGAGCTTGTTGTTGACCTCCTGGAGCTCATTCTCATCCTTGCTCAGTGCAGTGATGCCGCCTCCGGCCTGGAACCAGAGCGTGCCGTTCCGGCTGATGAACGTGCGGATGGTGATGGCCTGGTTGAGGTTGCCGCAGAGCCCGATGAAACCGACACATCCTCCGAACGCGCCCCTGTTGTGGGGCTCCAGCTCGCTGATTATCTGCATGGCGCGGACCTTCGGGGCTCCGGACAGCGTCCCTGCCGGGAAAGTGTCTATGAATGTCTTTATGGGATCGGCTCCGTCGTCCAGTACTCCGCTGACGCGGCTCACGAGGTGGATAACGTGGCTGTAGTACTGCAGCTGCTTGTAGAACTCCACCTTGACGTCGTGGCAGTTGCGGGAGAGGTCGTTTCGCGCCAGGTCCACGAGCATCACGTGCTCAGCATTCTCCTTCGGGTCATAGCTCAGGGCCTTTGCCGCCTCCTCGTCCTTGGCGGCGGATCCGGTACGCTTGGCTGTCCCTGCGATCGGGTCGATGTAGGCCTTCCTGCCTTCTATGCGGCAGTGGGTCTCGGGCGATGAGCCGAAGATCCTGAACCCTCCGAAGTCGAAATAGAACAGATAGGGGGACGGGTTTATGCTGCGCAGGGCCCTGTAGAGGCGGAAGTCGTCTCCAGTGAAATGCTGCTCGAAGCGGCGGGAGATGACGATCTGGAACGTGTCGCCCCTCAGGCAGTGGGCTATGCACTTGCGGATGTTTTCCTTGTGCTGCTCGTCTGTCAGGGGAGAGGAGACTTCCCCGACGGCCTTGAAGGGGTAGCTGCGGTATGGATTGGTTTCTATCATGTGCTGCAGCTTGTCCAGGGACTCCTTTTCTCCGTCTGCAACCAGCTCTATCAGAGACATTTCGCTCTTGAATCCCTTGAATACGATTATGTACTTGTAGAGGATGTAGAGCATGTCCGGGGCGTCGTTCGCAGGATCGGTGGAGTCCTTGACGGGAATGTTCTCGAAGTAGCGCACGGCGTTGAAAGCCGTGTAGCCGAAAAGGCCCGTGTATTCGGTCATCTCGCCTTCGACGCGGAAACGGCCAAGGAATGAGGAGATTGCCTTGCCGACCGTCATGGTCTCGTCTATCGGGGATGTCTCGACGCTGCCGTCGGGGTAGCGGCAGATTGCACTACCGTGTGAGATGCTCACCGATGCGAGGGGACAGAGCCCGATGAACGACTTGCTGTTCTCTCCGCCATGGTAGTCGGAACTTTCCATCAGCGCGCTCTGGGCGTAGAGGTCGCGGACCCTCAGATATGTGCCGACAGGCGTCTCGATGTCGCCGAGCATCGTGCGCGTTGTCGTCTTGTAGCTGTATGTGTTCATGATCTACTGGAATTTATAGTTCAGATATGTTTCGATGTCCTTGTCTCCTCTTCCTGAGACCGTCAGCACGACGACATCGTCCTTCGAGAAATGCATCTTCGGCAGGACTCCGAGGATGTGCGCGCTCTCGATCGCGGGGATGATGCCTTCGAGCCTCGTGAGCTCGTACCCGGCCCGTATCGCTTCGTCGTCGTTCACCGGCAGGATGGTCGCCCGCCTCTGTTTCGCGAGGTTGGAATGCATCGGGCCGACTCCCGGGTAGTCCAGCCCGGCGGAGATGGAATATGGCTCCGTGATCTGGCCGTCTTCGTTCTGGAGGACGTATGTCTTTGATCCATGGATGATTCCGACTTTCCCTAGCGCGATCGTCGCGGCTGTCTTGCCCGTTTCGACTCCGAGCCCACCTGCTTCGGCAAGCACTATCTTGACCCTGTCGTCGTTGAGGTAGTGATAGATCGTTCCGGCGGAATTGCTCCCGCCTCCTACGCAAGCCATCAGGTAGTCGGGGTAGTCCCTGCCTTCCTTTTCGAGGAGCTGGGAGCGTATCTCCTTGGAAATCACCGACTGAAGCCTTGCTACAAGGTCCGGGTAGGGATGCGGGCCGACCGTGGACCCTATCACGTAATAGGTGTCTTCCGGGTGGGTGCACCAGTCGCGGATCGCTTCGTTGACGGCGTCCTTCAGGGTCATGTTGCCGGATGTGACCGGACAGACCTGCGCCCCCAGCATCTTCATCTTCTCTACGTTGATGTGCTGGCGCTTTATGTCCGTCTCGCCCATGTAGACCGTGCAGTCCATCCCCATGAGCGCGCATGCCGTGGCCGTGGCGACCCCGTGCTGTCCGGCTCCCGTCTCGGCTATGATCCTGGTCTTGCCGAGTCTCCTGGCAATCAGGACCTGACCTATGGCATTGTTGATCTTGTGGGCGCCGGTGTGGTTCAGGTCCTCGCGCTTGAGGTAGATCCTTGCCCCGTACTTCTCCGAGAGCCGGCTGGCATAGTAGAGCGGGGAAGGCCTGCCGACATAGTCTCTCAGAAGAAGGGAGAATTCATCCTGGAAGTCCTTGCTCTCCAGGATCCCCAGGTACTTTTCCTGGAGTTCGCTGACGCAGCGGTGGAGTATCTCGGGGATGTACGCTCCTCCGAATTCTCCGAAATAGCCGTCCTTGTCTGGATAGAAGCTCATCTTGTTCTATTTGTTAAGTTCGTTGTGGTCCTAAAAAAAAGCCCCGTCGCAGTGCGGCAGGGCTCTTATTGTATTGTCTCTTATGCATACAGGAGCGAAACCTCTTACGACTTATTGAGTTGTAACAGGCACCACCACCAGTTTGCATTGAGATTGAATCGCATTCGTTTGTTCGTTTATCTAATGCTAAGTTACTCATTCCTCGCGAAAATCCAAACTTTTTTCAGGATTTTTTTGCCTCATGGATTTTAAATTGATTTATTCGCGAAATAATGCTATTTTTGTATTATTATGTGGTGGATCAGGACGTTTTTGCCATTTATATGGAGACCATCTGTCAAGGCCGCGGCGCTTGCACTGGTTCTCTTCTCCATGGATCTTGAGGCGTTGACTCCGGACCTCAGGTTCCGGCGGTATTCCTCGTCGGACGGACTGACTTCGGCTTCAGTGATGGCGCTCCTGCAGGACGAAAGCGGGCTTGTGTGGGTCGGAACCGGAGCCGGGGTCGATATCTGCGTGGGCAGAAGGTTCCTGCCCATGCCTTTCCCCGAAGGCGTAGCCCCTTCCGGCGTGAACGTGCTCTTCATGGACAGCCGCGGCCGGGTCTGGACCGGTACTGAGACATCGCTGTTCTACTATCCTTCCGGAAGCCTTGCCGAAACCCCTCCAGATGCCCCTGTGAAGCCCGTAAGGCCGGGAACGGCGCCGCTCCAGCCGTCCTCGCCTGTGACGTCCATTGCCGAGGATCACTTCGGGAACATCTGGGCGGGCACCCGTGGCCAGGGAGCCTTCTGCATTTCGCCGGACGGGACAGTTTCCCAATACGTCTCCGAGAAAATCGACAAATCCATCGAGGCAATGTTCATCGACTCGGAGGGAGTCCTTTGGATGAGCCCTACTTCCGCCAAGCCTGCGCTGTGTACGTTCAATCCCGACTCCTCCGGATTTGTCCCTGCCGATGTCACTTTTGAAGGATGCTCTCCCGACAGGGTGGCAGCATCCCTTCCGGAAAGCAGCGGCACCCTGATCCTGGGGATGTGGCAGGAGGGAATCTACCGTCTGGATCCACGAAGCAGGGTGGTGAGCCTTGTCGCGCCGCCTGAAGGAAAGGGCATGAACCATGTCCATGACATTGCCGTACATGACAACAAGCTGATGGTCTCTTCCGACGACGGCTTGCTCAGCATAGACTTCCAGAACGGCGACAGGATACTGTATATCAACGATATTCATGATCCCTCCTCTATCCCTTCCAATTTCGTCTATCCCCTCCTCGCCGACAGGGAAGGCGGGCTCTGGGCTGGCACATATTACAACGGGCTGTGCTATGCGTCCCCGGAAGCTTCCGTCTTCACGAGCGGCTCGCTATCCGAACTTGTAGGAGTGAAGGGGAACTGTTCTGTCAGCTGTTTTGCCGAGGAGCAGGACGGCACGGTCTGGATCGCATCGAACAACGGGGCCATCGCACGCTATGACCCGAGAACACGCATGGTGCTGAACTCCTGGAGCCCGGTCCGTCCGCTTGTCACGGGCAAGTCTATGAATATCAAGTCCGTCTGCAGGAGCGGAAACGACCTCTGGATCGGAACATATGCAGAGGGGCTGGCCAGGCTTGACCTCGACACCTATAGGACTCGTATCTACGATTCAGGCAAGGGACTGATGGATCCTAGCGTCGAATATGTCTTCAGGGACAGGGTAGGAGGCATATGGGTGACGACCATGTCCGGAATCTATTCCTATGACAGCAAGGAGGACAGGATCGTACTGAGAAGGCAGACCGGCAACCGCGTCGTCAGTGCGGCATACCAGACTCCCGAAGGCGACATGTGGTTTGCGACCGACGTCGGAGGCGTCCTGCGCCACCATCCGTCCGACAGCAGCTGGGTGGCCTATGACCATGCCCGAGGTCTGTCCAGCGACAAGGTCAACTGCTTCTTTTCCGGAGGAAACGACTTCTACGTTGGCACAGGGGCCGGATTGTGCAGATATGACCGGGACCACGACGCTTTCGAGAAAGTCGATATCGGGTTCGACGGAAGCGTCTACTACGGATTCTTCAGCGGGAAGGACCTGTGGCTGACAACGTCCAAGGGTCTCATGCGCAAGCCGTCGGGAAGCGATGCGCCAGTGTTCTATGGTGAGGAGGACGGAATTCTGCAGGATATGTTCCTGCCGAATTCGGGAATGGTCTCGGCGGAAGGGCAGGCATGGTTCGGCTCTTCATCCGGCTTCCTGACGTTCCGCCCGGACGGGCTACGCAGGAACAAGACTATTCCGGAAATCGTGATCCTCGGATATGAGCCCATGTCTCCGAGGGGAAATGTCCACTTCGAGTTCTCCTCCCTGAGCTATGTGGCGCCCGGAAAGAACAGATATTCAGTCTATCTTGAGGGAAAGGACAAGAGCTGGGAGGACATAGGCAGCAGCGAATCAAAGGATTACTACTATCTCCGTCCCGGAAAATACGTTTTCCGTGTCCGCGGGACCAACAATGACGGAATAGAATCCCTGAATTCGGCTGCCTATGCTTTCAGGATCAGACCTCCATTCCTGCTCAGCCGTTTCGCATTCCTGATATATTTTCTCATTGTCGCGGCCCTTGCTTGCCTTTCGGTGTGGTATTTCCGTGTCGGAAAGTATGGAAAGCCTGAAGTGCCGGCGGCGGAGCAGCCCTCAGGCGAGCCGCCGATTTCCGATGCCGAGAACAAGCGGTTCATGGACAAGCTGACAGGAATAATCAAGTCCAACATTAGTGACAGGGAGCTGTCCGTGGACATGCTGGCAAGGGAAATGCACCTTTCGCGTTCCGGCTTTTTCGTCAGGGTCAAGGAGGCGTCGGGGATGACTCCGAACAGCCTGATTGTCGAGTCCCGCCTTGAGGAGGCTGCCCGTCTGCTGGACGAGGGGGAGATGAGCATCAGTCAGGTCAGCGAGGCTGTCGGCTTCAATTCTTCTTCATACTTCTCCAAGACTTTTGCCCGCCGCTATGGCATGACCCCTCGCGAGTGGACCCGCCGCCCCGCACGGCCGTAGCAGTATTGTAGCCCAAGTCTGAACCTTGATATTTTGTTATGAATATTTTAACTCAATGATTCGTTAAAAATTTAACAATTATATAAATTTCAATTACTTACGCATACAATAGCCCGGTTTCGGGTAGCTTCACAGCACCTCGCAGACGGCATAGAACAAAGCCGAAAAAAGTGTTAATAAAGATGAAAATAACGCTTGAAAAATTTGGATAAGTGCTTGATTTTCAGTAACTTAGAGTTACCACACTTTAGGTTACAAGACATGAAAATCAAGCCCCTTATCCAGCTCAGAGAGATGATT
>CAYTXA010000066.1:0-10459 GCA_964440865.1 uncultured Muribaculaceae bacterium
CTGCGGCCTTTACCGTCGATCGCGTACGGGTCGAAGTTGGCGCTGGCGGAGAAGCCGAGCTTCCCGAATACGGATGTGGACATGCTCATGCTCAAGGTGATCATATTCAGCGAGTCCGCCAGGAAGTTGTATCCTGTACGGATCGAGAGCTGGTCTATCAGCTTTATCTTCTTGGTCCCCGTTCCCGTAGTGTCCTTGAGGTCACGCACCTTTGCCTCGAAGTTGTTCCCGATAGAGATGCTCGCCGTGGCGCTCTTTCCTCGTCCGGGGGCGGAATAGAGCTGGCCTGCGTAGACGTTGTATTTGTATTCCTGCTGCACGCCGTTCGCATCCGTGTACACGAGAGTCCTGTAGCCGTTGGCGTATGTGCCTTTCTCCGGGCTGAAGGAGAAAGACAGCGACGGCGAGATCACGTGGCGGATGGCCTGGATCCTGTGCGCCTGGCCGAACTGGAAGAGGCCGTAGATCCTGGTGCTCATGCTCATGGACCCGGAATAGTTCTGGGTGATGCCGAAGTGGCTCATCATACCGGAATCCTCGGGCACGACGGTGTTCGTGGTCGGGTCGTAGGCGTAGTGCTTCTTGCGGAAGAACCAGTTCTGGCCGTAGGAAATGCTCGGGGTGAAGTTCAGGTAGTTCAGCAGGGTGAAGTCCGGCAGGCCGATCTGGAAATTGTGGGTCATGCCGTTCTGGAACTTGTCCAGGAAGCCGTCCTTGCCGAACTCGCTCGCCTTGAAGTTGATCTTGTTCTGCAGGGTGGTGTTGTATCCGAAGGAGAATTTCTCGTAGAACTTCTCCTTCCCGACGCGGTTCTTCTGCTTGAAGGGGTAGAACCTGGTGACGGAAAATGTCACGTTCGGGAGAGTGAACGCATAGGAGGAGTCGCGGGAGTTCTGGCTGTGCAGGGCGTTGATGGACAGGCTCATCTTTCCGTTCCAGTTCTTGGTGTAGGATATGGAGGACGATGCCTGGTTCTGCAGGGCCTCGGTCACGGACCTGGAATTGTAGCGGTTGTTCGACGGAGAGGAGAAGTTGACGGATGCCGAGAAAGTGCTCCCGGGGTGCGCCTTGCTGTCCTGCGAGTGAGACCACCTGACGCTGAAGTTCCTCGTCTGGAAGAAATCCGGGCTGCCTTTCTCGCCCTTTTGGTCGTTCGATATCGTCATGGCGAATGTTCCGTTCGCCTTGTAGTTGAACTTGTACCTTGAGTTGACGTCAATTGCCCATGAGCCAAGGGTATAGAGGTCTCCCGTCACGGAGAGGTCGAAGTGGTCGCCGAACACGAAGTACATTCCGAGATCCCTCATGTAGAAGCCCCTGGAGCGCTCCTCTCCGATCGTAGGCATGAGGAGTCCAGTGGCGCGGGACGGGCGCTTCGGGATGAAACCGAACGGGATGCCGAGGGGCAGGGGAACGTCCTCGACCACTACACCCGCAGGGCCGAACACCGTCTTCCTCGAAGGCTTCGTGATAACCTTGGCCAGGGAAAGGGTCATGTAGTAGTGCGGGTGCTCAAGGTCGCAGACGGCATATTTTCCGTTGGTTATGTTTATGGACTTGTCCGGCATCATCTTGATGTTCCGCCCGTGCAGGAGGCCCTCCTCCTGCTGGGTTATCATGTTGGTGATGCGGGCCTTGCGCGTGTTGAAGTTGTAGCGTAGCTCCTCCATCGTGTACGTGTCCTTTCCCTGTTTCATGGTAGGGGAGCCCTTGACCTCGCCCGTTATCGTGTCCTTCGTTCCCCTGGCGAACACCGTACCCGTGTTCATGTCGTACTCCATGTAGTCGGCAGTCAGCGTCACGTCCTCATACTTTACGGTCACGTCGCCGTAGTAGTAGACCTTGCGCTGGCCTTCCGTGAAGACTTCGACAAGGGAGTCCTTGGCACCGGAGAATGCCGGTCTCTTGAGGGGACTCTGGGATTGGAGCCTCATGGAATCCACGCGGAAGAGGGAATCCGCCCTGGCAATCGAATCCCTGACGGCACGGACGGAGTCGGAGACGGGGATGCTGTCGCGGTTGAAAGCGACTGCCTGGTTGAAGACCTGGGCCTTGCCGCGGCGGGTGCGCCTGTTCTGGGCATCGGAGAGGGGCGCGAACGCAAGCGAGGCCGCTGTACACAGAAGTAGCAGCAGCGGCAGAATTATCCTATGGACAAATGCGTTCCCGTTTCGCATGAATCATGCAAAATTATTATTTTTGCGAACAACAAATATAAAGCCATTTTGAGAAATCCCCAAACATACATCCTCTCGGCCATGATCCTGCTCCTCCTCGGGACAGGAATGGAAGCTGCCGCGCAGAACAAGGCAAAGGGCCTGGAGCTCAATACAATATGCATAGATCCCGGCCATGGTGGTCACGATGCCGGGTGCATAAGCCGCGACGGGACGAAGACGATGGAAAAGAACATTGTCCTCGGCATCGGACTGAAACTGAGGGATTTGCTCAAGGAGGGCTACCCCGGGATGAAAGTCGTGATGACCCGCAGCGACGACCGCTTCATCCAGCTCGGCGAAAGGGCCGCGATCGCCAACCGCAACAACTCCGGCCTCTTCGTGTCCATCCACGTGAACTCCGTGGACCCGAAGAACAACCGCAACTGGAAGAGCGTCACCGGCTTCTCAGTCCACTGCCTGGGCCAGTCCAGGACCGGAAGCGACCTCTTCACGTCCAACATGAACCTCGTCAAGAGGGAGAACTCTGTCATCCTGCTCGAGGACGACTACACCACGACGTACCAGGGCTTCAACCCGAACGACCCAGAGTCATATATTATATTCAACCTGATGCAGAACTCGAACCTCAGCCAGAGCCTCGACTTCGCGGAGAAGGTAGCGTCGAAGATGGATGCGGAAGGGCCTGTGGCAAAGAACAGGGGAATATCGCAGGATCCGTTCCTGGTGCTGTGGAAGACCACTATGCCCGCAGTTCTGATAGAATGCGGGTTCATCACCAATTCCTCGGACCTCGAGGGAATGCGTTCGGAAGCAGGGCAGAAGAAGATTGCCAAGGCGATCTACGACGCGATATCGGATTTCAAGAGGAACTATGACCATTCCATGACCGGATCCAAGACTCAGGCCAGGGAGACGGAGAAAACAGCTCCCGCGGCAGAAAAGGAAGCTGCTCCGGAGGCAGCGGAAGAGGCCGTTCCCGCCGGGAAGGTGTTCTACGGCGTGCAGGTTGTGGCCAGCGGGCACAAGATGAGCCCGTCGGACAAGTTCTTCAAGGGCTACACTCCTGTCGAGGTTGCCGGCAGGAAATACTACAAGTACATTCTCGGGGCATCGGAGGATCTCGGCAAGGCGAAGGAAAATTCAAAAAAAATCAAGGCGGCATTTCCGGGCTCTTTTCTCGTGAAAGTCGAAAACGGCACGACAGAACTCGTAAAGTAAGCGGGAAAAATACGGGTTCAGCCGTTTACACGAGTATTATAAACCATTTAGGGTTAGTTTTGAGTTTTTCAAAACTATTCGCGTACTGGAATTTGGACATTTAGAAATTTTTTCCTAGGCTATATTGCTGGAAATCAGAGCAATAAAAAATAAGGTTTTTCGGATATCACGTTTCCTAAAATACTACAATTTTTCTCAAATGCACTAGGATATCCGTTTTTTTCCAAACAACTTTTTTCACATTTTTGCAGTCCAAAAAAGAAAGAGAAGGTTTTCCAATGGACCAGAACGAATACATAACTGTATGGGACAACTGTCTGCGCATAATCGAGCAGATAGTTGAGCCGCAGAAGTTTTCGACCTGGTTCAAGCCTATCCGCCCGATTTCCCTCAAGGACACAACCCTGACCGTGGAGGTTCCCTCCGACTTCTTCAGGGAGTATCTCGACGAGACATACCTAGAAGTCCTGAAGAGCGTGCTGCACCGTGTAATAGGCACTGGCGCGAAGCTCGTCTACAAGGTACATCCCGTGGGAAAAGGAGATGCCATGGAGTTCCCGGCGCAGGATTCCGCCGCGCCCGTGAACAAGAGCGTGAGCGTCAACACATATCCCACGAACGGCAGTCCAAGTCCGTTCGTGTTCCCGGGCGTAGCCAAGATCCGCATCAACCCGCGCCTGAATCCTGTCTACAGCTTCATGAACCTGGTTGAAGGGGAGTGCAACAAGATGGGAATTCTCGCAGGGCACACCATTTCCGATTCCCCGGGCAACACACCGTTCGATCCGCTGTTCCTTTTCGGCGGGCCGGGCCTGGGGAAGACCCATCTTGCCCAGGCCATAGGCCTCTCGATCAAGGACAGGTATCCCGACCTGGTAGTGCTCTACGCAACCGGAAACGAGTTCAAGACCCAGTACATGGATGCCGTGGCGAAGAACCGCCTAGCGGACTTTCTGGCCTTCTACATGAGGATAGACGTCCTGATCATAGACGATATACAGGAAATGATCGGCAAGGGGACGCAGAACGCATTCTTCAACGTCTTCAACCATCTCCACGAGAACGGCAAGCAGCTGATTTTCACGTCTGACCGCGCGCCCGTGGACCTGCAGAACTTCGAGGAGAGGCTCCTGTCGAGGATGAAGTGGGGGCTCAGCGTCGAGCTCGGGAGGCCGTCCTATGAGACAAGGCTCCAGATGCTCCGCCAGCGCTGCTACCGCGAGGGCGTGACCGTAGACGAGGAAGTACTGGAATACATCGCGACTAAGGTCAAGACTTCCTTCAGGGAGCTCGAAGGCGTGCTGATTTCGCTGATCGCAAGGGCGACGCTGATGCGCCATGAGATCACCGTGGCCCTGGCAAGGGAAGTGTCGAGCCAGATCGTGAAAGAGAACGATGCCGAGCTAACCGCCGACAAGATCATCGGCACAGTCTGCGACTATTTCAACATCACCCGCGACGAGATCCTGTCGAAGTCCCGCAAGAGGGAGATTGCGCAGGCTAGGCAGATAGCGATGTACCTTTGCCGCAAGCTCATGTCCCAGTCCCTGTCCGCCATCGGTGCGGAGCTCGGGGGAAAGGACCATGCGACAGTGCTCCATGCCTGCAACACGGTAGAGGACCTGACCCAAACCGACAAGAATTTCCGCAAGTACGTCAACGACATCGAGACTCTCGTGTCTGTACCTGCCTGACGAATAAATACTTAGCGCTATGCGACTTGTAGCACCGTCCCTGCTGGCAGCCGATTTCCTGAACCTTGGGAAGGCTGTCGAAATCGTGAACACATACGCGGATATCTTCCATGTGGACGTGATGGACGGCACGCTCGTGCCGAACATCTCTTTCGGATTCCCGGTGGTGGACGCGGTCGCTCCTGTCGCCAGGAAGCCGCTGGACGTGCACCTGATGATCGTGCATCCGGAGAAATACATCCCCAGGTTCGCGAAGGCGGGCGCATCCATGATCAGTTTCCACCTCGAGGCCGCATGGCAGGAGGACAAGGACCCGTCCGAAATCATCGGCCTCATCCATGACAGCGGCTGCAAGGCCGGCATGGCGATCAATCCCGACATCCCCGTGGAGAAGGTGTTCCCGTACCTTAAGGATCTGGACTACCTGCTGATAATGAGCGTGTTCGCAGGGTTCGGCGGACAGAAATTCCGCGAGGAGACCTACGAGAGGGTCCGCTCCGCGAAGGCGGAAATCGGAAGGCTTGGCACGGAGTGCCTCATCGAAGTGGACGGGGGAGTGGGCCCCGGCAATGCGGATGCCCTGGCTGAGGCAGGCGTCAGCATGTTCGTCGCCGGCAGCGCGGTCTTCAAGTCAGAGAATCCCGCAGCCGTCTGCCGTGCCATCCGCGGCGACCGCTAGATCACGTAGCTTATTTCCTTGAAGGAATATTCCTTTTTCTCCCCGGAGACGGTCTCGACCATGAGCTTCCCTTCCGGAGTGACGCCTGTTATTCTTGCCATGAACCTTTCCCCAAGTATGTTGTCGTTGAATTCCCTTACCTCGCCTTTCCGGTAGAGGCAGCTCCCGTATTCCGAAGCGATCTCCTGCCTTCCGGAGCCGCTGGACAGCCTTACTGCCAGCCAGTCGTAGAGGAATGCCCCAAGGGCGTCAAGTTCCCCATGGACATCGTAGTCCTTGCCGGTCAGAAGGGTCATGCTCACTGGGTTCTGAAGCATCGGCGGGAATTCCTTCTGCATAACGTTGAGCCCGATTCCGACTATGGAGTCCGCGACTCCGCCCGCGGAGGACAACGTGTTCTCTATCAGCATCCCGCAGATCTTCCTGTCCCCGGCGTAGATGTCGTTGGGCCACTTGACCAGGGTGTCGATCCCGCGGGAGGAAAGGTAGCGGCGCACCGCCAGAGTCGCCGCCTCGCTGATCAGGAACTGGTCCCTTGCAGGCAGACTCGGCAGCTCTCCCGCCCCGAACCGCAGCAGGAGGGAGAATGTCATGTTGGCACCCGGCTCGACAATCCAGCGGTTTCCCCGCTGTCCGCGACCGGCTGTCTGGTCGTCGGCAGCGATGACTGTCAGATTGTCCATGACGGAAAGGCGTCTTTTCACCTCATTGTTGGTGGAATCCACGCTCTGAAGCCATATAATGTCCAATTCGTTTTTCATGGTTCGGATTTTGTTTACTACCTTTGCTACTTGTTATAGAAGCAAATTTAGACAATTCATGAACAATACCGAAGCAATAGGCGTCATAGCAGACGCAATGTTGGAGAAGAAGGCACAGAGGGTGGTCGCGCTGGATCTCCGTCCGGTCGGGACAGCCATCACCGACGAATTCGTAATCTGCAATGCCGATTCGACAACGGCGGTGAACGCCATCACCGAGAATGTCCTCGACAAGATGGAGGAGAAGCTCGGCAAGAAGGTGCTCCGCCAGCAGGGCAGGGAGAACAATTTCTGGATCATCCTCGACTACGGGGACATCGTGGTCCACATCTTCCAGACCGAATACAGGGATTTCTACCGTCTCGAGGATCTCTGGGCAGACGCTCCGAGGAAGGAATTTGGCGAGGACGGAACCGTAACGGAAACCAACAATGGCTGAAAATCAGAACGATAACAGATTCGGCATGGGTCGGAAAAGGTCTCCGAGGGAGCCGCGCCGCCCACGCATCGGACTAGGATTCTCATGGTTCTACATCATTCTGACCCTGGGCATCCTCTACCTGCTTTTCGCGGGCAGCGGACCTGCGCCGACAAAGGTCGAATGGGCAGACGTGGAAGCTATGATCGATTCCGGGGATGTCAAGCAGATCAACTTCGTGCGCAACGACTACCGCGGCACGGTGACAATACGCCCGGAGCGGCTCGCCAAGTATGAGTCCCGCTTCGAGAACGGAATCCCCTCCAAGTCCCCGCACTTCACGTTCATGGTTTCGAGCAAGTTCGATCCCGAGACCACGTTCGGCGAGATGAACCGGGCCCTTCCCCCAACTGAGCAGTTCAAGGTCGTGATGGAGAACAACGACCACGCCTGGACAGAGATCCTCGAGTGGGTGATCTTCCCTATCTTGCTGCTGGTCATGTGGATATGGATGTTCCGCGGTATAGGCCGCAACATGGGCGGCGGGAACGGCGGAGGCGGCGGAGCCGGGATCTTTAACGTCGGGAAGGCCAACGGGAAGCTTGCCGACAAGAACAAGGTCAATGTCACGTTCAAGGATGTGGCAGGCCTCTACGGAGCAAAGGAGGAGGTCATGGAAATCGTGGACTTCCTCAGGAACCCAGGGAAATACACTGCCCTCGGAGGAAAGATCCCGAAGGGCGCGCTGCTGGTAGGCCCTCCGGGAACCGGAAAGACCCTGCTCGCGAAGGCTGTTGCAGGGGAGGCCAACGTCCCATTCTTTTCCATGTCCGGCTCGGACTTCGTCGAGATGTTCGTGGGAGTCGGAGCGTCGAGGGTCAGGGACCTGTTCCGCCAGGCAAAGGAAAAGGCGCCGTGCATCATCTTCATAGACGAGATCGATGCCGTCGGCCGCGCCCGCGGAAAGAACGTCGGCTGGTCTTCCAATGACGAAAGGGAAAACACTCTGAACCAGCTGCTTACGGAGATGGACGGCTTCGACACCAACAGCGGCGTGATCATCCTTGCCGCCACTAACCGTGCGGACATCCTCGATCCGGCCCTGCTCAGGGCTGGAAGGTTCGACCGCCAGATCCACGTGGATCTCCCCGAGCTCAAGGAGAGGGAGGAAATCTTCAAGGTCCACATGCGCGGGCTCAAGATTTCCGACGACTTCGACCTCCACGCGATGGCGGAGCACACTCCGGGCTTCTCCGGAGCGGACATTGCCAATGTCTGCAACGAGGCAGCCCTGACAGCAGCCAGAAGGAACAAGAAAGTCATTGACACCCAGGACTTCATGGACGCCACGGACAGGATCGTGGGTGGCATCGAGCGCAAGAGCGCGACGATCCTCAGCCCTGCCGAGAAGCGCACCACGGCATACCATGAGGCAGGCCATGCCGTCGTAGGATGGCTCCTGCCGAATGCCGATCCGGTATTCAAGGTAAGCCTCATCCCCCGCGGACAGGCTCTTGGCCTGACGTGGAGTCTCCCGGCGGAGCGCAAGATCCTGCCCAGGAGCTACATGATGGACGAGATGTGCACCCTGATGGGAGGCCGCGTCGCGGAGGAGATCATAAACGGCGAACCGGCTTCCGGAGCGCTGAACGACCTGGAAAGACTCACGAAGATGGCCTACGGCATGGTCCAGTACTACGGAATGAGCGACAAGGTGGGCGAGCTCTCCTTCTACGATTCGACCGGATCGCGCGGCTACGACATCACGAAACCCTACAGCGAGAAGACGGCCGAGCTCATGGACGAGGAGGTCAAGAGACTCGTAGGCGAAGTGCACTCGAGGACCGAGAAGCTCCTGAGGGACAACATGGAGGCATTCACGAAGATTGCCGAGATGCTGCTGGAGAAGGAGGTCATCTTTGCCAAGGACATCGAGAGCGTCCTTGGCCCCAAGGTGACAAATATGGAGACTGCCCCCGAGGCGGAGCAGCCTGAGGAAGAGAAATCACAGGACTAGAATGCGGAACTTCTGGACAAGACTGTTTTCGGGCGTCGGGTTCGTCCTAATCATGGTGGCGGGGTGTCTTGTCAACAGATATCTCTACGCAGCTGTGGCTCTCACCATCATGATCGTCATGATGGACGAGTTCTACAGGATGACGATGGGGAAGAGGCACAGGTTCTCCAAGTTCCTTGCCATCCTCTCCGGCGTGACCCTTTTCGCAGTAGCCTATCTGATAGGGGATTTCGGGATCATGCCGAGGTATCTTGCCGTGTGCATCCTCCCGCTGCTGATTGTGATGATCAATGCCCTCTACACGAGGGACAAGGACGAGATGTGGGAGTTTCCGATCATGTACATGGGGATATTCTACATTTCCCTCCCGATCACGCTCGCGAACTCGCTCGTGTTCCGGGCAGGGGAGTTCGACGGGATGCCCCTGCTGTGCATTCTGATCACTATCTGGGGCTCGGACGTGGGAGGCTACCTGTTCGGGTGCGGGCTCAGGGAGAAATTTCCGAAGAGGCTATTCCCGGAAATCTCGCCAAAGAAAACATGGATCGGGGCAATCGGCGGGGCAATCTGCGCAGTCGTGGTATCCGTCCTGATGAAGCTGGTCGGGATGATAGACCTGCAGTGGGTCCATGTAGTCCTGCTTCCGCTCATCATCGACGTCTTCGGGGTGTACGGGGACCTGTTCGAGTCACAGTGGAAAAGATACGCCGGGGTCAAGGACTCTGGCAGCATCATCCCCGGGCACGGGGGAATGCTGGACAGGTTCGACAGTTCACTGTTCGCAACTCCCGCCGCCGTTCTGTATCTTGTACTTACAGGAATAATCTAACGCTATGGGAATCGACAGGAACTGCTGGGGAACAATCGCAGGACTTTGGGCGGGTACGGCGGCGCTCTGCGCCCTACTCGTCCTCGTCATCAACGTGGAATGGATCAGCGTGGCCCTGGTGACCCTTGCCGTGATTTTCATGGGCTTTGTCACATGGTTCCACAGGGTCCCCATCCGAAAGGCCGTGGGGGACTCCCGCACAGTCTCTAGCGTCGCGGACGGCAAGGTCGTGATTGTCAGGAAGACATTCGAGAAGGAATATCTCAGGAAAGAATGCATCCAGGTCTCCGTCTACATGGATTTCTTCGATGTCCATGCCAATTTCTGGCCCCTGACCGGCACAATCTCCTACTACCAGTACCATCCCGGGAGATACTTCCTGGCGTTCCTCCCGAAGGCTTCGGAAGACAACGAGCACTCCTCGACCTCAATCCGGAATGCCGACGGCAAGGAAGTTTTCTTCCGCCAGATTGCAGGCACGTTCGCCAGAAGGATCGTCTGCTATTCAGCCAAAGGTCTGAAAGTCAAGGCAGGGGAGCAGTGCGGGATAATAAAGTTCGGATCCCGTATAGATTTCTTCCTCCCCCTCGACGCTGAGATACTCGTCAAGGTCGGAGACAAGACAAGGGCCTGCGAGACCGTCATAGCGAAACTGTAAGCCTC
>CAYTXA010000067.1:0-4256 GCA_964440865.1 uncultured Muribaculaceae bacterium
GTATAGAATCTGCTCCATCTTTGGCTAAGATGCCACGGAACTTTGCGGGTGTGCCAACTCGTGTCACCGTGAAATCTCCCCACTTCAAGGTCGTCAGAGGGACCATCTACACTTCTGACATGAAGGAGCTTGTCTCATGCCATTCGTCCAGGAAGACCATGAGGATTCCTGACACCGTGGAAGTCATACGTCCGGAGGCATTCAGGTCAGTCGAAGGCCTACGTTCCGTGGATATACCCTCTTCCGTGAAATCCATTGGAAAATATGCGTTCGGGTGGTGCAAGTCCCTCAGACATGTATATATTCCGGATTCCGTGAGGGAGATAGGAGAATATGCCTTTGCGTACTGCGACTCTCTTTCCTTGGCAAGACTTCCGGAAGGGCTTGAGGAGATCCGCGATTCCGTATTCTGTCTCTGCTGCTCACTGAAGGAAATCGAGATTCCGGAAAGTGTCCGGAAAATCGGCTGGTATGCCTGGTACGACTGCGAAAAGGTGCGCGAACTGACGATCCCCGAAGGTGTGGAGGAGATCTATGACCACGCATTTTCGGGGTGCGGGCGTCTGTCGAAGGTATCCATTCCGGAAAGCATGAAACTGATAAGCTACAAGGCCTTTTTTAGGTGTCCGGCGCTGAAGGAAGTTTCAATCCCGTCTGCGAGTACGGTGGTCGAGGATGGCGCTTTCCTGAAAATTTGCCATGTCACCCGCGCCGGCGAAGTTCTGGATATCCCCGAGGCTGACCTTCCATAGGATTGCAGAAGCATAAAAATATTGTGTATCTTTGTTTTTCATGAACAAGAAGGCTATATACATAGCTGCCGCGGTTGTCGTAGTGCTCGTCGCGCTGATCGTCCTGGGCATCTCGATGCTGTATTCGGACAAGGGCAGCGCTCCAAAGCCCGCAGGGGATGCGAGAAAGACTGCGGTCTCGGAATACCCACTGCTTCAGGCAGTGCCGTCGGATGCCGCACTTGTTGCCGCATTTCCGGATTTTCTTGAGGCTGTGGAACTTATGGAAGACTCCACCAAGGTCTTCGGCCATGTTGTCGCCGGCTCTCCCGCCTCTGACGGGGACAAATTCCCGGCTTTCATCGACACCCTCGGGAAGACGGACATCTCGTACATGAGAGGGACCGGGGCCGTCATCTCCCATCATTACAGCGGTTCCATGGTCCGTATGCTCCTGCTAGAGGCTAAGGATTCCGCTGCGGTGTCGAAGATAATTTCCCTTGCCGACAGCGCCGGCCTGGAGCATGATTCCGGAAGCCTTCCCGGAGGCGAACCCATCGTGCGCATATCCCAGAGCCATGCGCTCCTTCTCGCTTCGAAGCGCCATCTGGAGAGCGGCATGTCCGTGCTGGACCAGAGCTCCTTCCCCGATGCCGCTGCCGCCGGGAACGGGAAACCGGTCCTGCTTTTCTGCCATGACTACGCCTACCGCAACATGCTTGGCTCATTCATAAAGCCTTATCTCGGATATTCCTCCGCAATCGGGCACATCGCGGAATGGTCATCGCTTGCAGTCCGCGGCATCTCCGACAGGACTCTCATGATGACCGGAGTGCTTTCCGCCCCGGCGAATCTCCCCTCAAACTATGCGAATGTGCTGAGGAAGGCTGTCCCCGGTGAGGCAAGGGCTGCGGACATCCTGCCTTCTTCCACGGTATTCGCCCTGAGCATTGCTACCGATGATGTCGCGAGCTATCTGGATGCCTATCGCCGCAACCAGGACGCATCGGAGAAGCTAGCCAAGAGGGATGCCGCGGCATCAGCTCTGAGAGACAGCGCAGGAGTGACCCCCCGCGAATGGTGCAATGCCCTTGACCTGAAGGAAGTTGTACGTGCCGACGTGCTCCTTGGGAAGGGAACGGTCCCGATGCTCCTCGCCCGTATAGGGAAGATGAACAAGGACGTGCTGGAAGCTGGACTTGAGGGCAAGGGCGCAGTGCTCCGTCCCCATACCAACCGGTATGCCGGTTTTCTCTCGAATCTTTTCGGCCCATATTTCTCGTCCCCCGACGAGAGCCTCGCAGTGCTCCGCGGCGACTGGCTCATATCAGGCAGCCGGGGTGCCGTGGATGCTTTCTTTGCCTCTGATACAGTAACTTACACGACTCTTTCCGAATCAGGCGTGCAGCCTGCCGGCAAGGGCGTGAACTGCCTTGCATACTATTCCCTCAGCATGGATCCTTCCGGCCTGGAGCGCATATTCTCCCCTGAGATGGCGCAGGACCTCCGGGAGACCATGATGGGAACTGCTTCGGAGTACGCCATTCTTTCCCTGGAAGGTACTTCGCTCTCTTTCAGGGTCGAACGTACGGACATGACAAGGGAACTTGCCAATGCTGCCGCCGTGAAGGACACCGTGGTTGTCGTGCCTGAAGGCCCGTTCAAGGTCCGCAACAGCTCGACCGGCAAGACCAACCTTTTCGGACAGGCTTCGAACGGTGCCATCACTCTTTCCGACGAGAACGGAAAGCCCCTCTGGAGCATTCCGTTCAAGGGACGTCTTTGCGGGAATGTGGCTGAGGTGGATTATTACAACAACGGAAAACTGCAGTATCTCTTTTCCAGTGGGTCGAAGCTCTATCTCATGGACAGGCTTGGACGCATGGTGTCCGGATTCCCGGTGGATCTCGGTAAGCCGATAGCACTGGGACCTGTCGCGTATGATTTCATCGGCGGTGGAGCTTATCGCGCAATTGTTGTCCATACCGACAACACCGTGGAGATGTACAATCTCCATGGCGTGAAACTTGATGGGTGGAAGGGGATTTCTTCTCCCGAGACTGTCAAGATGATGCCGGAGCTGCTCGATGTGGCTGGGGAAAAATACTGGGTCATAAGGACTTCAGTCAGAACACAGATATATCCTCTTCTCGGCGGCGATCCTCTCGTGGATCTTTCCGGAGGCAAGATGCTGCGTCCGGATACGCCTCTGACCGTGGAGGGCGGAAAAGTCACCGGAACTTGCCTTGACGGCAAGGAAAGGACAATAAAACTGGAAATAAAGCAATAACCAATATGGCAGACAGAGATCATTTCGTCTTCAAATCTGTAAACAAGATGTTTGAGCAGAGCTTCCGTGACAACTGGGACCGTCCTGCTCTCTCCAACTACAAGGGCATTACGCTCGCATACCGCGATGTGGCAAGACGCATCGCGAAGGTGCATCTTGCTTTCAAGGAATGCGGCCTTCGCAAGGGCGACAAGGTCGCAATCTGTGGCCGCAACCAGGCAAACTGGGCTGTGACATTCCTCGCTGCCCTGACCTATGGTGCGGTGCCGGTACCGCTCCTGCATGAGTTCAAGCCGGGGAACATCCATTATCTTGTCAACCATTCCGAGGCCAAGGTGCTTTTCGTCGACGAGACTATCTGGGACAACCTTTCCGAGACCGAGATGCCCAGGCTCTTCGCTGCCGTCCAGATCAACAACTACAAGCTCCTGTACTCCAAGCTGGATTCCATCACATATGCCAGGGAGCATCTGAACGAGATGTTCGGCAAGGCATACCCCAATTCCTTCGAAAAGGAAGATCTCGACTACTATGAGGATTCCGCCGATGAGCTTGCGCTTATCAACTATACATCAGGCACTTCCGGATTCTCGAAGGGCGTCATGATTCCATATCGCGCCCTTTCCTCCAACATCCAGTTCGCCCACGACTTCGCGCTCCCGCAGCTGAACAATGAGTGCAATATCGTCTCCATGCTGCCTTCAGCGCACATGTACGGAATGATGTTCGAGTTCCTCTTCGAGATGACAATAGGAATGCATGTGCATTTCCTGACCCGTCTCCCGAGCCCGAAGATCATAATGCAGGCGTTTGCGGAGATCAAGCCGGACATCATCATCAGCGTTCCGCTGATCATAGAGAAGGTCTACAAGTCCAAGCTCAAGCCGATCCTTGACCGCAACAAGCTGATAATGAAGGTTCCGATGATTGACAAGGTTATCGGAAAGAAGATGCGGGATTCCCTTGTCGAGGCGTTCGGCGGCCGCTTCTACGAGGTGATCATCGGCGGCGCGGCATTCAACCCCGAGGTCGAAGCATTTATGAAGAAGATAGGATTCCCCGTGACGGTCGGCTATGGAATGACTGAAGCCGCCCCGATCCTGGGCTATTCCGACTGGAAGGAGAACAAGCTCTATTCCTGCGGCAAGGCTGCCCCGTTCATGGAGACGCGCATAGATTCCTCTGACCCTGAGCATGTTCCGGGCGAAATCCAGGCTCGCGGCGCCAATATCATG
>CAYTXA010000067.1:4266-7043 GCA_964440865.1 uncultured Muribaculaceae bacterium
ATGCTTGGCTACTACAAAAATGAGAAGGCCACTGCGGAATCCTTCACGGAGGATGGCTGGTTCAAGACCGGCGACATGGGCGTAATCGATTCCGAAGGAAACATCTTCATCAAGGGCCGTTCGAAGTGCATGCTCCTCGGTCCTTCCGGACAGAACATCTACCCCGAAGAGCTCGAGGCCGTCCTCAACACTATTACCTACGTGGTCGATTCCCTCGTGATTTCTGACAATGGAGCGCTTACGGCTCTGATCTATCCAGACTACCATCAGGGCGAAATGGACGGCCTGAGCAGGTCTGCGCTTTCCGACAGGATCCTCTCCGCCCTTCCCGAGGTCAACAAGCAGCTTCCTGCCTATGCCCAGATCAAGAAGATAGAGTTCATGCCCGAGGATTTCGAGCGTACGCCAACGCGCAGCATCAAGCGCTATCTTTACCAGAGAGACAAGTAGTATGGGTACGAAATTCGACAAACGGTACATGGAGATGGCGCAGGTCTGGGCGAAGAACTCATACTGCAAGCGCCGTCAGGTCGGCGCCCTTCTCGTGAAGGACAACATGATCATCTCCGACGGATACAACGGAACTCCGTCCGGGTTCGAGAACATCTGCGAAGACGAGAACGGGGTCACGAAGCCTTATGTCCTCCATGCAGAGGCAAATGCCATAACGAAAGTGGCGAAATCCGGCAACTCGAGCAAGGGGGCCACCCTCTATGTGACGGCTTCTCCGTGCCTGGAATGCGCCAAGCTGATCATCCAGGCGGGAATTGTCCGGGTCGTCTACCACGACCCATACAGGCTCACGGACGGAACCGACCTCCTGAAGAGGGCTGGGATTGAAGTAGAACAGATTGACTGACAATGAGTTTTAAGAAAGATAACGCGTGGCTTGCAGCTTTGCTGGGAGTAGTCCTCGGATTGCTTCTTGCGCTGACCGGAGCTACGATCCGTCATCATGGACAGAAGGCCGCAGCGTACCGCGACTGGGCAAAGCTGAACCTGATCCTGGAACAGGTCGAGAAGAACTACGTGGACACGGTGGATGTCAGGAAAGTGACAGACGCCGCTGTAGCCGCCGGGCTTGCTGCCCTGGATCCGCACTCCATCTACCTCCCTCCGGTGGAACTGGAAGCTTCGGAAGTGGATCTCGCCGGGAATTTCGACGGCATCGGAATCCAGTTCAATGTCCCGAACGACACAGCTGTAGTCATAGAGGCTATTCCCGGCGGCCCGTCGGAGAAAGCCGGCATCATGAAAGGAGACAGGCTCCTGAAAGTTGACACCACTGACATAGCCGGAGTCCATTTCCCGCAGGACAGCATGGTAGCCAGGATGAAAGGCCCTTCCGGCTCGAAAGTCCGAATAACCATAAGCCGTGACGGCGAGGAAATTCCGCTTGAGATTACCCGCGGCAAGATTCCTGTCCACAGCGTAGACGCCTCGTTCATGGTCGACGATACGACAGGCTATATCCGCCTTTCCAAGTTCTCCCGCACTACGTACGAGGAAGTTACGCTGGCGTCCATGAACCTGCTCTCCAAGGGCATGAAGAGGCTTGTCTTCGATCTCAGGGACAATACGGGAGGCTATTTCGACCAGGCTCTTTCGCTGGGCAACATGTTCCTGGGCAAGGGGGACGAGATCGTCTACCTGCAGGGGCGCAAGCGCAAGAGGCAGGACTACAAGGCCGACGGTAAGGGCATTCTTGCCGGAATCCCGGTTTCCGTCCTGATAAATGAGAGCACGGCATCCTCGAGCGAAATATTTGCCGGCGCGATCCAGGACAATGACCGCGGTGTGATCGTCGGGCGCCGTTCCTTCGGCAAGGGACTTGTCCAGGAACCGATCTACTTCACGGACGGGTCTGGGGTCAGGATCACTGTCGCGCGCTTCTACACTCCTTCCGGCCGTTGCATCCAGAAGCCCTACAGCGATGACTATGACTACGATATTGTCCACCGCTACGAGGACGGGGAAATGTTCGACGCGGACAGGATCCATGTGGACAGCACGGACGCATACAAGACCGTGGGCGGCAGGACCGTCTATGGCGGTGGCGGCATCATACCGGACGTGTTCGTCCCGATGGATACGACCCGCGCCACGAAATTCTACATAAGCTGCAACAAGAAAGCTACTCAGATGCGGTTCGCCGCCGCTGTGTTCGACCAATACAAAGGGCAGCTGGCGGAGATAGACAACTTCCCTGATCTCGAAAAATTCATGGACAGGATCGGGGTGGAGAGCCGCTTCCTTTCCTACGCGGCTTCGCACGACAACATCCGCCCCGCCGCCGGAGAATGGGAAGAAACGAAGAAATATCTCATGCCGCAGGTGAAGGCGCTTGTTGGACGCTATTCGAAGCTGGGGGAGAATGCCTTCTATGAATTCTACCTTGCCACCGACCAGATGTTTAAGGTGGCGATGGCGGCATCTTCCACAGTATCAGAACTATAAACGAGGAGAAATATGGCAAAAAGTACGATCGTGATCACCGGAGGCGCCGGATTCATCGGCAGCCATGTAGTCCGTCTTTTCGTGACGAAATATCCGGACTACCGAATCATCAACCTTGACAAGCTTACCTACGCAGGCAACCTTGCGAACCTCAGGGACATCGAGGACCGCCCGAACTACAAGTTCGTGAAGATGGACATCTGCGACTTCGAGAATGTCCTGAAGCTGTTCCAGTCGGAGCATGTCGACGGAATCATCCACCTTGCTGCGGAGAGCCACGTGGACCGCAGCATAAAGGACCCGTTCACCTTCGCCCACAC
>CAYTXA010000067.1:7053-10333 GCA_964440865.1 uncultured Muribaculaceae bacterium
GATGGGTACATTGAGCCTCCTGCAGGCAGCCAAGGTCTACTGGGAAAGCCTTCCCGAGAAGTTCGAGGGGAAGCGTTTCTACCACATTTCCACCGACGAGGTCTACGGTGCCCTGCAGCTGACGCATCCCGAAGGCGTCGAGGCTCCTTTCACGACGAAGGCCTCGAGCGGGAAGCACCACATGGCCTATGGTGAGAAATTCTTCACTGAGGATCTCAAGTATCAGCCCCAAAGCCCCTACAGCGCTTCCAAGGCGTCGAGCGACCATTTCGTGCGCGCGTTCCATGACACCTACGGACTGCCTACCATTGTGACGAACTGCTCGAACAACTATGGACCTTACCAGTTCCCAGAGAAGCTTATCCCGCTGTTCATCAACAACATCCGTCACCGCAAGCCGCTTCCCGTATACGGAAAGGGAGAGAACGTGCGCGACTGGCTCTATGTCGAAGACCACGCGAGGGCAATCGACCTTATATTCCACAAGGGAACAGTTGCCGAGACCTACAACATCGGCGGGTTCAACGAGTGGAAGAACATCGACATCATCCACTTGCTGATCAAGACCGTGGACCGTCTTCTGGGCCGTCCCGAGGGAGCGGACGAGGATCTCATCACCTATGTGACCGACCGTCCCGGCCACGACATGCGCTATGCCATCGACAGCCGCAAGCTCCAGAGGGAACTCGGCTGGGAGCCGAGCCTGCAGTTCGAGGAGGGCATCGAGAAGACCGTCAGGTGGTATCTCGACAATCAGGCCTGGATGGACAATGTAACTTCCGGAGACTACCAGAAGTACTACGACAGCATGTACAAGGGCAGGTAGCGCCCGGAAATGACCAGAGAGGAGAACTTGATCAGAGATACGGGCTTCGGCTACAGGGAGATAATCGCTTTTGCTCTCCCGATGGCAGCCGCCGGCATTCTCCAGATACTTTTCAATGCGGCCGATCAGGTGATCATCGGCCGCTTTTCTGGTTATACGTCCCTCGCCGCTGTCGGAGTGAACGCTCCGCTGGTGCAGATTTTCGTAAGCCTTCTCAACGGCTTCCCTCTGGGAGTCAACATAGTGGCGGGGCTGTACTTCGGGGCGAAGAATTCCGACGGGATCAGACGTACCGTCGGCACCAGCGTGCTAGTGGGCCTTGGCTTCGGCTTCTTCATGATGGCTGTCGCCATGCTCCTGACCGGCCCGCTCCTCAGGTGGATGGAGGCCCCGGCGGATGTGCTTCCCGGAGCCATCCTCTATTTCGAGATCTATTGCCTCGGCATTCCCGGCATTGCCCTGTACAACTCCCTTTCGGCCATACTGAGGGCCTCCGGAGACTCCAGACGCCCCGTATACTGTCTCCTTGCCGCTGGTGCCGTAAACGTCGTCCTGAACCTAGTGTTCGTAGTGGCTCTCCATATGGACATCGCGGGTGTGGCAATTGCTACTGCGCTGAGCCAGTGGCTCTCTGCAGGCCTTGTGGTCATGATAATGAGAAGGGAGAAGGGCCTGCTCCATCTTGGAGGCCGTATCCGCCCCCATCTGAAGGAGGCCAGGGAGATATTCCGCAACGGCCTCCCTGCCGGGGTGCAGAATGCCATCTTCAATGTGGCGAACATCTTTGTCCAGTCGGCGATAAACACATTCGGGGCAGTAGTGATGGCAGGAAGCAGCGCCGCGGCTACCCTCGAAGGACTTCTGCTCATGGTAGTGGATGCGTTCTCCCAGACAACGATCACTTTCGCATCGAGGCGCTATGGGGCTGGGGACGTGCCGGGCGTGCGCAGCGTAGTCTGGAGGACAAGCACTTGCACAATAGTGTGCGGCCTTTCTGTCGGATGGCTGATGATCGCATTCGGGCCTCAGCTTCTCGGCATCTTTACTCCGGAAGCCGCTGTCGTCGATGCCGGAATGAACCGCTTCCGCCTCACGGCGGCGACCTACTTCCTGTACGGACTCATGGCAATTGCCGCCAACGGGCAGAGGTGTATGGGCCATCCGATTGTCCCGACGGTCGTTTCCCTTCTCGGAAGCTGCGTGCTGAGAATCGTGTGGGTTTCATGGCTTTTCCCGCTTGCGCCGACCCAGACGATGATTTTTTCCGTCTTCGGAGTGTCATGGCTCGTCACGGCGACAGCAAACTATATCTCCTTCCGCCATTTCTGGCGAAAGGAGATGAAAGCGGTGCAGTAAAACCTGCTATTTCTTTGTCGGGTGGTAGTACTTCAGGGCTTCGGGAAGCTCCTTCTGGATGTCGCTGACGCGGCGGGCATCGGACGGGTGGTCGCTCAGGAATTCGGGAACCTGGGCCGTCCCGGCTGCCATTCTCTGCCAGAAGCTGACTGCCACGGAAGGATCATATCCCGCCATTGCGGCGAAGATGAGCCCCATCCTGTCGGCTTCGCTCTCGTGCTTGCGGGAGAAGGGGAGCATGACTCCGTAATTGGCTCCCAGGCCGTAGACCGCCTGCGACATTTCCTGCGTAATTGAAGAAGCGCCCGCTGTGGCAATGCTCAGGGCCGTTGCCCCATAGTTTGCGAGGAGCTGCTGGCTCATTCTCTCGGCGGAATGGTTTGCCACGGCATGGGCAATCTCGTGGCCCAGGACGATGGCGAGGGAGGCTTCATCCTTGGTGTAGGGGAGTATTCCCTCATACACTACGATCTTCCCTCCCGGCATGCAGAATGCGTTGACCTGGTCGCTCTTCACGAGGTTGAACTCCCAGCTGAAATTCTGGATCTGGTCAGCACGTCCGTTTTCCTTCAGGTAGGTCTCGACGGCGTTTGCAAGCCTCTTTCCTACTCTCTGGACCATCGCGGTGTTGGCCTTGTTGGTCGACGGGGTGGCGGAGGACATGTATTCCTTATAGCTTGTGAGGCTGCTGGTCAGCACTTCCTGGTCGGAAACCAGCATCAGCTGACGGCGCCCGGTGAGGGCGACGGTCGAGCAGGCTGTAACTACCGCAGCTGCAGCAATATACGCGGCGATGCGGACGATTCTTGTGATTTTCATGGCTAGTTGTTGCAATTATCTGTGCGAATTTAACAATTTTGGCCGTTTCTTCCAGCTCCTACTGCATCTTGATCAGCTTCACGATGGCATGCTCCAGCGACTCGGTAGGCTTGATCACATTGTATTTTCCCCAGAAGTTGTCGTCTCCGAAATCATGGATCTCGTCGAAGATCTTGTCGCTGCGGCGGAATACGTTCTCCTTCGGTATCTCTGTGCCGCCTTCCTCCTTTCCGGTCACGACCGTCTCGATGACGAGGGTGTATGGAGAATGGAACAGTC
>CAYTXA010000068.1:0-9441 GCA_964440865.1 uncultured Muribaculaceae bacterium
CTGGGTCGCAGTACGCAACTCCGCAAAGGCCGAGATCGCTATCCGCCGCGTCCTCAAGGACGAAGGCGCTACCGCTTTCACGACCAACTTCGACGACCTCGGAGAGGCTGACGTCAAGGATCCCAACTTCCTCGGATTCGACCAGATTCCCGGTCTCGCTTCCCAGCGTCTCATGGCAGAAGGCATCGGCTTCGGCGCAGAGGGCGACTGGAAGACTGCATGTCTGTACCGCTCCCTTCTCGTCATGAGCCAGGGCATGCCTCTCGGAAGCTCTTTCCTCGAGGACTACACCCTCAACTTCGCTGAAGGCAGGACTTCCATCCTGCAGAGCCACATGCTCGAGGTCAATCCCGACATCGCAAGCGACAAGCCCAAGCTCGAGGTTCACTTCCTCGGAATCGGTATCCGCAAGGCTCAGACCGCCCGTCTCGTCTTCACGTCCAAGACCGGCCGTGGAACGAAGGCTACCGTCGTAGACCTCGGCAACCGCTTCCGCATGATTACCCAGGACGTAGAGTGCATCGAGCCCAAGAAGATGCCCAAGCTCCCCGTAGCTTCCAACCTCTGGGTTCCGCAGCCTACCTTCGAGATCGGAGCGGGCGCATGGATCCTCGCAGGCGGTACACACCACAGCGCATTCTCCTATGATGTCAACCCCGAATACTGGCAGGATTTCGCCGAGATGTGCGACGTAGAGTGCGTATCCATCACCAAGGACACCACCACTGCAGAGTGGAAACAGACTCTCCGCAACAACGAGGTATACTACATGCTCAACAAAGCGCTGAAGTAGTATGGATGCCAGAACAACCATAGAGTCCGGAAAGGCCATTCTCGGTATCGAGTTCGGTTCCACCCGCATCAAGGCCGTTCTGATCGACCAGGACAACAAGCCGATCGCCCAGGGCAGCCACACGTGGGAGAACCAGCTCGTCGACGGCCTCTGGACCTACGGGACCGGAGCCATCTGGTATGGGCTCCAGGACTGCTACGCCAACCTCCGCAAGGAAGTCAACGAGAAATATGGCTGTGAGATAGAAACTCTCGCGTCGATCGGCATCAGCGCCATGATGCATGGCTACATGCCTTTCGACAAGAAGGAGCAGCTGCTTGTCCCCTTCCGCACATGGCGCAACACCAACACCGGAAAGGCAGCGGCAGCCCTCTCCAAGCTCTTTGTCTACAACATTCCTCTCCGCTGGAGCATTTCCCACCTCTACGAGGCAATCCTCGATGAGGAGCCCCACGTAAAGGATATCGACTACCTGACCACGCTCGCAGGCTACATCCACTGGCAGCTGACCGGCGAGAAGGTCCTCGGAATCGGCGACGCTTCCGGAATGCTTCCCATCGATCCCGCCACGAAGCAGTACAATGCGACGATGGTCGACAAGTTCGAAAAGCTCGTCGCTCCGTACAAGTTCCCGTGGAAACTTCTGGACATTCTCCCGAAGATCCGTCTCGCAGGCGAGGATGCCGGCAAGCTCACAGTTTCCGGCGCCCAGAACCTCGACATCTCCGGACACCTGAAGCCAGGCATTCCGCTCTGCCCGCCTGAGGGCGATGCAGGTACCGGAATGGCTGCCACGAATTCCGTGCGCCAGCGCACCGGCAACGTATCGGCAGGTACGTCTTCCTTCTCGATGCTCGTACTGGAGAAAGATCTCTCCAGGCCCTACGACAAGATCGACATGGTGACGACTCCCGACGGAAGCCTCGTAGCCATGGTGCACTGCAACAACTGCACATCTGACATCAACGACTGGGCTGACATCTTCAAGCAGTACCAGGAGCTCATGGGCATGCCCGTGGACATGAACGAACTGTACACCAAGCTCTTCGAGGTTGCTCTCAAGGGCGATCCGGACTGCGGCGGCCTCATGTCCTACAACTATGTGTCCGGAGAGCCTGTTACCGGCTTTGCAGACGGAAGGCCTCTGTTCGTCCGTTCTGCAGGCGACAAGTTCAACCTTGCCAACTTCATGCGTGCCGAGCTCTACGGAGCCATCGGCGTGCTGAAGATCGGAAACGATATCCTCCTGAAGGAGGAGCATGTCAAGGTCGACAGGATCACCGGCCACGGCGGATACTTCAAGACCAAGGGCGTGGGCCAGCGCTTCCTTGCCGCAGCTCTCAACTCTCCGATCACCGTCATGGAGACGGCAGGAGAAGGCGGAGCATGGGGCATCGCTCTGCTTGCTTCCTATCTTGTCCACAAGTCTCAGGGCGAGAGCCTCGCGGACTTCCTCGATGACGAGGTATTCGCCAACGAGAAAGGCGTGGAGGTTACTCCGACTCCAGAGGATGTTGCAGGATTCAACAAGTATATCGAGAACTACAAGGCTTGCCTGCCCGTCGAGACGGCGGCTGTAGCCCACAAGAAGTAATCCCGATTACACACAATAGAAAGGCGACCAGATTTTCTGGCCGCCTTTTTCTGCGTTGGAGGTTGCTAAAGCTGGTCGTAGGGAACGGAGAAGGTGTCGCCCTGGGAGAGATCACCGGTCGTGAGCCCCTTCATCAGCCAGCGCATACGCCACTCGCTGCGGCCATGGTTGAACGACTCCGGAATCTCATATCCATAGGACTTCTTCATCAGGTAATCATCCCCGATCACTGAAGCGCACTGGATAGCCTCCTCGACATCCCCCTTCTCGAGGCTGCCGAAAATCTGGTTGTCGTAGTAACCCCATACACCGGCAAGGAAGTCAGCCTGAAGCTCGATCTTCACGGAAATCTTGTTCGCCTCCGTCTGGTCCAGACGCGCCATCTGCCGATGAGCCTGGTCGAGGATTCCCAGCAGATGCTGGACATGATGGCCGACCTCATGCGCGATCACATAGGCATAGGCGAAGTCTCCGTCAGCCCCGAGGTCCTTCTTCATGGAAGAGAAGAAAGACAGGTCTATGTAGAGCTTCTCGTCAGCCGAGCAATAGAACGGGCCGGACTGCTTCGACGCATTCCCGCATCCGCTCTGAACAGCATCCGTGAAGAGCACGAGCGTAGGAGGAGTGTATTCCTTGCCCATCTGCGCGAATACCTGAGTCCAGACATCCTCCGTTCCCGCCAGAATCTTGCGGGAGAAGTTTGCCAGTTCTTCCTCTTCTGCCGTCGGAGTGTACTGCTGCTCAGTCTGCTGCTGTCCTCCGACAATGCCGGAATCGATTACCTGCTGGGGATCCTGCCCCGTAAGAAGGGCTATCAGGAGCGCGATGATGACACCGCCTCCTCCGATACCACCGATGAGGGCTCCTTTCCCGCTTGAGCGACGGTCCTCAACGTTGTTGCTCATTCTTCTGCCATTCAGTTGCATATGCTATGTCTTTTATTATTGTTATCTGTAGCGGACTTCGACGGAGGCACCTGCGGCCCCGACCGGAACATCGGCCTCCCATCCGAGGGAAGTCTTGCGGAGAGCAAGACGACGTCCGTCCACGGTCACGGAAGCGACAGAAGCCTTGTCCGCGCGAAGAGTTAGAAGGGCTTCATGAGCCTTGCCGGAATGGTTCGAGACGCTGAAGGAGACCTTGCCCTTCTGGTCATTGACCACGATAGGCTCGTTCTCGGAGAATCCGTCGCGGTCGAGCGACATGTGGACCCTGCGGGCAGGGAGCACAATGCTGAACTGCTGCAGCACACCGTCAGCAGGAACGATGCTGATGTTCTTCCCATCCTGGCTCATGGACCCGCCGAGGACATGAAGTCCGAATACGTCATCGTCCACGAGAATGGTGCGTGCCGTATGGAAGGAAGCGCCGAGCCCGAGGTCGATCTCGCCGTCGTAGCGCCATACTCCCCTCTCGTCGAACTTGTGGATCCATGTCTTGCCGCTCTTGACGCTGACGAAGGCCATTCCGATGGATCCGTCATTCTGCTTGCCGGGGAACCAGTATCCATAGTTGGACTCCGGCGTACCGGTGTTCATCAGTGCCCATGTACTCATGTATGAATTGTAGCCGAGCTCGATCCAGTCGGTGTTCTTGCTGTAGAGCAGACCATAGTCGAGAATGCTCCAGCCAGCCATCATTGCCATGTAGGTCAGCGTGTGGGTGTAGTCGCTGGATGCCACGTCGGCGCCGTTCAGGAAGAACTTCGGCTCAAGCCATCCGCGCACGGCGAGGCCGGCATAGTGCTGACGGTCCATGAAATCCCTTGCCGCAGAGACAGTTACATTCTTGTGGTCAGGGTCGGACGCCATTGGGTGTTCTACGGCATATTTCGCAAGCGCGTAAGTGGACTCGAATGCCGTGCGGTCGAAGCTGTATTCGGAACGGTACGGATACGGGTCGTCATAGATGAAGTGCTTTGCCTTCTTCTCCCAGTTCTCGCGCAGATAGTCCGCATCCTTCTGCATGCCCTTCTTCTCGAGCTCCGCAATGATGTCGGGAATCACCCACTCATCGTAGATGCCCCATGCGTATACGACAGCGTCATCGTCCACTTCGCGGGGATAGTCGAAATAGGCCTTGAACGTGCCGACAGCCCTTTTGAAGTACTCGTCTGCGCTGCATGCGGTCCACTGGGGAACCTGCTGGGCAATCTTGTACATGTTCCAGTAGAGGCGGCCGACATGCGGATAGTCGTATGTACGCCAGATCTTCGGACGGTTCCCGGTCCAGCTGTCCACCTTGGCAAGCATGTCGGGATGCTTGGCCACGTAGTAGTTCGGCACGCCCCAGACTGCATAGGGATGCTTCGGGTCGGCATCAGTGTTCTGGAGTCCGCCCCATACGTAATGCTCGATATGGTAATTCAGCGAAGCAATCTCCGCGGAATCAGGATAGACGGCATTCTTTGCCGCAATGAACGGAGCCTTGCCGAGGATGGGGTCGTCGCATGCGAGCATGTATCCCCACCATCCGTCGTATCCGTCGGAATCCTCCGGGCCCCTGAGCTTGCTGAACTTCATGTCATAAAGGCTGTAGAGTCCGTCCCACCATTCGCCGGGAGCCTTGTGCTGCTGGGACTTGGTCAAGAACGCGCTTCTCTTCTTGAGAAGAGTCTCGACCGGCTCGGAGCAGAAGAATTCCGCGACGGTCTCCTGGTTGTCTCCATAGTTGACCGTCACGAGGTTCTCGCCAAGACGGCTGAACTTGATATCATAGAGGTCATATCCCTTGGCTCCCCTTCCCACATACTTTATTGTAGTCTCGGAAGGATACTCCGCGGACACGGAATTGATCTTCGAGAGCGAGCGGACAGCCATGCGGACTGTCTGGTCGGTCGGGACCACATACCCGGGAGCGGTCCTAATGTCCACGAGACCCGTGCGGACCATCAGGTCGCGCAGGTCCTCATACTTGTCCGTGGAAGTCAGGCTGAAATGGAGGGTCACCGACTCGTGCGGGCCAAGGATTTTCGTAGTATGGGGCCAGCGCCAGTTTCCCTTCACGTCGGGCCCTGTGCAGCCGGACCAGACATAGGCCTTGTATCCTCCGTCAGTGGTGAAGAACTCCAGAGGAGTGTCCTCCCCTGTCGCGAGCATGTACCAGGGAGCTGTGCCCGACGGCTTGCTGTAGAGGATGAAGGAAGATTCCTTGGCAATATTGTGCTGCGGGATGAACTGCCCGGGGAAGATCACGGAAGGATCCGGATCCCCCACGAAGGGCTTGTCATAGGCAGACATGCTTCGGAGCGGGAGGTAGGCATCTCCCAGCTCGATGTCGTGCCCGGTATTGTTTCCGATCAGCACGTCGAGCTTGAGTCCGTCTTTCTCAAGGGTATAGGTCCTTTGCATCCAGAGGGGCATCTCATAGAGCGAATCCACGAAGGCGACAGCATTGTCGCCGAGGGTGCGGCGCTGGGTATATCCCGTCATGAGGTAGTTCCAGTCCTCGTTCCGGACGCGGTAGTTGATCTCGACCGTGCCCCACGCAGTTCCGCGGGGAGACACGAGGTTGACGGAGTCCGAGGTCTCATGGAAAACGGCAAGACCGTCATCGGAGAACCCGGCGACATAATTTTCATTGGACAATGTCAGGTCAGATTTCAGCATTGCACCTCCGCGCTGTGCCATGGCGCCGAAAGGCAATGCCAGCAACAATGCGGAGACAGTCAAAAACTTTCCAAATGGGGAAAAATGATTCATAGGGTAATATTGATTATGTGCAGACAAAAATAATAAAATTCATATATTTGTAAAACAACGAAAACCCTAACAAACTAAAGTACAATGAAACAGAATCTTTTGGTGATGGCTGCCATCATCTCCCTGAGCATCGTATCGTGCTCAAGCTCATCGTCAAACGCGACTCCGGACCCGGATCCCGATCCCGTGGTTACCACATGTGAGCGCAAAGGTGACGGCAAGCAGATCTACAATTCCTCCGAATTCAAAGGATCTCCGACTCTTCTCTCCTCGAAGTACAACTATGCCCGTTCAGTAGAGAGCGAGAACCTTATCCTCTTCTGGGACAAGGAGTTCGGCGATGATCCTTCCAAGGCCCCGGACCTCAACGGCAAGAGCATGAAGGTCGATGTCAACGATGTCATCAGCCAGGCGGAAGGTTTCTACAAGTTCTACCGCGACGAGCTCCAGTTCATAAAGAAAGGCTCCAAGGCCGACCAGTACAAGATGATGATCTTCCTGCGCTACACCCAGGAGGGCACTGTCTATGGCGGTGCAGGCGACGGGGACCCGATCGGAGCGCTCTGGGTCGAGCCTTCCAGGCTTGCTCCTTCCCAGCCATCCGGAGTCCAGGATGCAGTTGCCCATGAGCTGGGCCATTCTTTCCAGTTCCAGCTCTGCATCGATGCAGGCGGATTCGACAAGGCCGGTCTTGACGGTCTGTTCGAGTTCACGTCCCAGTGGATGCTCTGGAGGGTCAATCCTCTCTGGCTCGTGGACGAATACTACCACAGGGACGCCTATATCAAGCAGACATGGATGGCAATGTTCCACCCGGCAAACATGTACCACAATGCCGACCCGTTAGAGATATGGGCCCAGATCCATGGCCAGACAGTCGTCGCCGACATGTGGAGGGCCGGAGGACAGCCTGTTGCGGTATACAAGAGGCTTTTCAAGATGGACCAGAAGTCTTTCTGCGACGAGTACTATGACGGCGTCCGCAAGATGATCTACTACGACTACGACAGGATCCGCGAGGCAATGAAGAAATATTCAGGCGTCTACAATGACGCTGCCATGACAACCGGCTCCGACGGCTGGAAGACCATATCGTCCGAAGAGGCCCCGCAGGTCTATGGATACAACACCATCAGGATGGCGGCTCCCAAGACCGGCGAGACCGTGACCGTTGAGTTCAAGGGCAATTCCTCCGCTGCCGAGGCTGGCTGGCACTATGGGTTCGTCGGCAAGACCGCCGACGGGAAGATCGTCTACAGCGACGCTGTTTCCGACAGCGAGGGCAAGGTTTCCATGAAGGCTGATTCCGACTTCGACTCCCTCTGGCTCGTCGTAATGGCCACTCCGACCGTCGACAACGGCATCAACGTGATGGATACGGACAACCTCAAGCGCTATCCCTACTCCGTCAAGATCGACTGATTGCTGATACGCAATACACGAAGAGGGCAACCAGAAATCGTCTGGCTGCCCTCTTTCGTTGCTACTGGGGCCTTCGATGAAGTTTGTGTATCAAGGAATTACTTGTAGAGAGCTTCGGAAAGAGCAGCGACGCCGTCTTCTCCGGCAAGGCCAGGATACTTTGCCTACAGCGAAGGCGATAATACATTGCACATGTGGAAGCAAGTTTGACGTTACGTCAATTCCCGATATTTGGGAATATTTTTAATAATAAATAAAGAATATTTACAGAGAATTTGGTAATTCAGATTTAATCTTCCATTTTTGCAAGCAAAAGACATTGATGGTAAAAGTTAGATATATCAATAAAGAATTAGAGACTTTGTTTACAAAGAGCAATAGTCCAACCTTCCAGAGTCTACAAAGCAAAACAGTGTTTTTGAAATCACTTTTTGCTTTCAAGGAACTCTTGCTGTTCATTGACAATGTGATGGATTTGAGAATTTATCAGTGGCTCCACCTTCGAAGAGGGTCTGATTATAGCTCAGTAACTATCGAAGGGTCAGGGCTAAAAGGTGATGTGCTATTCAAAGAGGCAGAGAATGGCTCGTCAATTATCTTATACGATTTAATAATACAATAGCGGTTATGCCAAAAAAAGAAGTGATCGATGCTCTAAGTGCAGTGCATCCAGGTTTCATTTTGAAAATGGAACTAAAGGCCCGCGGGATAACTCAAAAGGATTTCGCAGAGAGGATTGCCATACAGCCATCTCACCTTTCTGAGATTCTTAAAGGCAAAAGAAATATGTCTGATCAGATGGCCGATGCAATCGAGAACGTATTAGGAATTCCATCTGCGCACATCAAGCATCTCCAAGCAGAATATGATTTCAAGGAGAAGGCCGCCTCGATTAAGGATCTTGAAGAGCATGAGGCTCAGAAGATGATTGACGAATATAACCTCATATATGATATGAGGGTAATCTTTAAATACACAGGAATCATGGATCTATCATCCAGAAAAAAACTTGATTTCTGTAAAGAAACACTCCTTTTTCAACCGCCACAACAGCAACGGCAAATTGCCTATGGACGATACCACAAATCTGAAAAGACTGGACTTGACCTAAGGATGATTTCAACATGGTCAATTCTTGCTCGTTTTGAGGCGTCTCGATGTCCATCGCCAGTCGGCACGTATGACCGAAATAAATTGGATTTGCTTTCGACAGAACTAGCAGGAATCTTCAACGAAAACAGGAACACCATAAATCGTGTTTCAAGGAAACTGGGTGAATATGGCATCAAGTTTTGCGTTGTACCTAAGGTAGATAGAGCTTCTATCGACGGATATTCTTTTTTATCAGATGGGCAACCATCTATTGTTATCACAATGCGATACAACCGCATTGACAACATTGCATTTGCCGTCCTCCACGAAGTCGGACACCTCAAGATGCATCTTTCGGACAGGAATGACGAAAGAGTAACAATTGCAGATGCTGAAGAAATGGAGAAGAAGGAAGAGCAAGAGGCTAACGAGTATGCTGCCAATATTCTTATACCCGAATCAACATGGAAGGAAGCACCAGAAGTATCATTAAACTCTCATACGATTCAAGTTAAGTATTCAGCCTGGGCAAGAAAGAAACATCTAAATAAATGGATTGTACTTGGTCGAGTTTCGCACGAGACCGGAATGTATATGTTTAAGGGTGATGAATCAAGAGAAATAAACTAGGAGGAAGACAATGACAAAATAAATTTAGTAAGACAAAAATCCCACCAGCCCGGCAAGACCGATGGGAAAATGCAGTTCGCTTGACGATTGGCGCACTCAGTTAATACACCAGTTGTTTGAAGAGTTAAGCGACCATAATGCTTTGCAAAATTATCATATTTGCATGAACTCGCAATGGCTCTTCACTAAAATCGCCAAATATTTCATTA
>CAYTXA010000068.1:9451-10314 GCA_964440865.1 uncultured Muribaculaceae bacterium
TTAATAGAAATTGATAAATGTTTGATATCAAAGATTTTCAGCAAAGCCTATTCCCAGAAATGGAGTATGAAGCTTATAAGAAAAGCAAATTGACGAAGCGAGAGCAGAACATGTTTCGAAAAAGTGCATGTTTCGGTTTGGAATACTGTAAGGATGCCTTATTCTGTGGTCAATATGGGATTCCCCTACTAAAGTCGTATACTGATTCCATTCCAGGGCCATTTTGCACGTTCAGTGAAATGGCAAGCTCTTACCATCCTGATTGCTGCGTTACAAGTTTTGACTATGATTATGTTATTGACCGATTATGGGATAATCCTGAGAAGTATGTTGATAATATTTCACACTATAAATGCATGGCAGAATCGGATTTTTCACTGATGGTAAATCATCCCTTATGCGTGCAGATAGCCAATACTTACAGGAGTCATGCAGTGGCTTATTATATGCAAGAACATGGTATACCCATTTTGCCAAGTATGTCATGGAGCACAACAAGGTCGTTCGATTTTTGTTTTGATGGACACTCTAAAGGTGGTGTAGTGTTAGTTTCCACTATTGGCACACTTCGAGACGAAAGATCAAATATGTTTTTTCGTCTCGGTTTCTTCGAGATGCTAAAAAGGATAGCCCCTGATGCTGTTATCATCTATGGCAACATTAACGATGAACTACAGTCTTGGCTTCCTAAACAACTAGATGTTCACTTCTACAAACATGAGCGTTATAATAGAGCACGGAATCATGGGAAGTAGAGGTAAATTCGACTCTAATATGGGACGTACAGGAGGAATTCCTGTAGAGAATAGGGAATATAGTGCAATTGGAAAAATTGGCAGGATAAAGATCATTCAGAGTAATAC
>CAYTXA010000069.1:0-4131 GCA_964440865.1 uncultured Muribaculaceae bacterium
GCCCTGCTTCTAAAGAGGCAGGGATACGACGTCTTTGCCATGTTCATGCAGAACTGGCATGATGCGGACGCTACGCTCCATGGAGACTGCGAATGGGAGGAAGACCGTTTCGTCGCGGAACTTGTCGCCAGGAAAATCGGCATTCCGTTCTATTTCGTGGACCTTTCGAAGGAGTACCGCCAGAGGGTGGTGGACTACATGTTCGCGGAATATGCCGCCGGGAGGACTCCGAACCCGGACGTGCTCTGCAACAGAGAGATAAAGTTCGATGCTTTCCTCAGGGAGGCGGAGAAGCTGGGCGCGGACATGGTTGCGACAGGGCATTATTGCCGGAAGAAGGAAGTGCTTGACGCTGAGGGTAATCCGGTGCTTGGCGAGGACGGAAAGCCTCTTGTCAGGATACTCGAGGGAATCGACAAGAACAAGGATCAGAGCTATTTCCTCTGCCAGCTCAGCCAGGACCAGCTGCGGCGGGCCATGTTCCCGATCGGGCATCTGACAAAGCCGGAGGTGCGGGAACTCGCGAGGGAGGCGGACCTCGAATCCGCAAGGAAGAAGGATTCCCAGGGGATATGCTTCGTGGGGAAAGTGGACCTCCCGACATTCCTGCAGCAGAAGCTACGTCCCCACGAGGGGGATGTTGTAGAGGTCTATGACCGGTATTATGCTGACAGCGGGCAGTATGGCAGGCAGAAGGAACTGCTCGGACGGCTTCTGGAAGACGGCACCGGGCTGCACATGATCACCGGCTACATTTCGGAGGACAAGAACACCGGGACTGCTTCCCGCAACGTGTTCGACAGGGAAAAGATCGCAGCGATGCCGTCCGAAGATCTCAGGGTTCTGAGCGAACCGATGGACTATTCTCCGATCCGGTTCGAGACGGAGACGTACCGGAGCGGAAAGCATCACACGAAGAAAACTCGCTACAAGGAAAATCCATGGGGAGCCATCGTGGGCAAGCACGACGGGGCGGAATTCTATACCAACGGGCAGCGCAAGGGACTGGACATCGGAGGGCACAAGGATTCCATCTTCGTGATAGCCAACGATATAGAGAGGAACATCATTTATGTCGGGGAGGGGCATGAGCACAAGGGCCTGTCCCGCAGCTGCCTCAGGATCGAAGGCCCCGAAATCCACTGGATTCGCCCTGACCTTGCCATGGAAGACGGCGAGATCCGCCGTGCCCGTGTCCGCATCCGCTATCGCCAGCCGCTGCAGGACGCATGGCTGATAAGGCGGGAGGAGGCTCTCTATATTCTCTTCGATTCCCCGCAGCGGGGCGTGACTCCCGGGCAGTTTGCTGTCTGGTATGAACCCATGAAAAACGGGGACGAAGACAACTCCGCCCCCGAGATGATAGGTTCAGGTCCTATTTCTCGTTGAGCCCCTGGGTCCCGGCGAACACTCCTTTCGCAACTGCGGCGGAGAACCCGGCTTCCTCCAGGGCAATCAATCCTCTGATAGTCAGTCCGGCAGGAGTAGTCACCCTGTCGATCTCGGCCTCGGGATGGGTCTTCTTCTCGAGCAGGATGGTCGCGGCTCCGGCGGTTGTCTGTGCGGCTGCGAGCGTCGCTGCCTGGGGGTCGAGTCCGAGCCGGATCGCGGCTTCTGCGGATGCCCTGATGTAGCGCATTGCGTAGGCTGTTCCGCATGATCCGATGGAAATGCAGATGCCCAGCAGGTCTTCGGGCACGATGATGGTGCTGCCGACCTGGTCGAATATCCCCTTGACTGCCTTGAGGTCCTGGTCGGAACCCCCGATCTGGCTTACGAATGTCATGCTGAGCATGAACTCGATTGCAAGGTTCGGGATTGCCAGGAAAAGGCGTGCATCGCCTCCGAGCCACTCCATCATTTTCTTCGACGGCACCTCGGCTGCCATGAGCACAATGATCTTTCCGTCAAGCACGTCCCCGAGGTCTTTCACTACCGCCTCGACCTGGTTGGGACGGACGGCGATTATGACCATGTCTGCCGAACTTGCCGCCGCCTTGTTGTCGAGAGATGTCTCGACTCCGGTTCCGCGGAATTTGGTGAGGGTGGCCTTGTGACGTGCTGTCGCCGTGATGGTCACTTCCCCTGTTCCGGCCTTCATCAGGCCGATGGCCGTTGCGCCTCCGACGTTTCCTGCGCCGATGATAGCAATTTTCATAGGGTATTGTTTTGATTAATAGAGACTTGTGAAAATGAACGGGAGCACGTCGTCGACGGAGGAAAATTTCCATATCTTCTTTCCTCCGACCATGATTACGCTCATCGGGGTGCCTGCCCTTTTCTGGCATTCCGCCATGACCTGACGGCAGCTGCCGCATGGGGAGCATGGAGAATCCTCGATCGTGTACTCCGGCCCGCCGACGATTGCGATGCTGCGGACGGACTGATCCGGATAGTTCGCAGTGGCAGCGAACATGGCTGTCCTTTCTGCGCAAAGACCCGACGGGGAGGCGGCGTTCTCCTGGTTGGAACCTGTCACAATTGTGCCGCCGGACAGTCTCACTGCCGCGCCGACGTTGAACTTGGAATAGGGTGCGTATGAAGTCTTCTGCGCCTGGATTGCCGCTTCGCAGAGTTCCCTGTCTTCCGGGACCATCTCCGAAAGAGTCCCATACTCTTCGTATTTTATGGTTATCGTCCTGTCAGTCATTGGTATGTGGTTTCTGTTTTCCCAAAGATAGGCATTTTCCCGGATATGGGCTAGAGAGCGAGGGCTGCGGATCTTCCCGCGAGTGCTCCCGTGGAGAATGCCGACTGGAGGTTGTATCCGCCCGTGTCGGAGTCGATGTCCATCACTTCGCCGGCGAAGTAGAGCCCGCCGTGCAGCCTGGACTCCATCGTCTTCGGAGAAATCTCGTCCGTGGAAACTCCGCCTGCGGTCACGACGCTGCGCTCGTAGCCGACGAATCCTGCAATTTCGAATTTCCATGCCTGGAGCGCTTCCTGCAGAGCCTTCGTGTCGATCTTTCCGTCCTTCAGCAGTCCCGGGTGCATCCTCTGGAACCCGGCTATCGCTTCGCGCGGAAGCAGCTTCCCCAGGAGGACAAGCAGGATATGTGTCATCTTCCGTCCGTCGCTCCTCGGGTCGCGGAGTATGGCGTCCAGCTGCCTGTCGATTGTTTCCCTGAGTTCTCCGGCGGGGACGTTTTCCTTCAGGTTCAGGGTGACCGCCACCTTCGAGCCGTTGGAGATTGCCTTGACAGCATCACGGCTTATCGCGAAGCCTATCGGACCCTCGATTCCGCCGTCCGTGAATTCGATTTCCCCGAATTCCTCGCGCACCACGTCGCTGCCGACCGTGAGCGTGACACCTGTATTCCTGAGGTGCAGCCCGCAGAGATCCTTTCCGAGATCCGTGAGAGGCAATGTCCAGTCAATGTGGCCTTTAGTCTCCGGATATCCGTCAGGCAACAACTTTGTTACGTGCTCAGGAACGCCTCCAGAAAGCACCCTGGCTGCGATTCTTCCTGTTGTCTCTCCGCGCGGCGCATCGGTACGCTTGTAGTTTCTCGGCACGAGGGCCGTGAGGGAGGGGAACAGAGGCTTGATGCTGTGGCCGAATTCCTTAGCGAACTTGTATCCGTCTCCGGTACTTCCTGTCCTGGGGTAGGAGAGTCCTCCTGTTGCCACAATGAGTTTCCTGCAGGAGTATTCGAATCCGTCGGCTGTCGAGAGGCGGAATCCTTCTTCCGTGGGCTCTATGAGCCTGACCTCGGCGTCAGTTTCGATCCTTGCTCCCGCTTCGCGGCATGCCTCCACGAGAGTGTCCACCACGTCCGCAGCCCTGAGCGACGCAGGATAGGCCCTGTCGCCCCTCTGCACTGTCGTCTCCAGTCCCTCTTCGTTGAGGAAGGCCGTCATCGCTTCGGGCGTGAGGTTGTAGAATGCCGGGCGCAGGAAATTCTGCTTGCTCCGGATGTGCTGGCAGAAGTCATTCCATGGCTTCATGTTGGAATAGTTGCACCGCCCCTTTCCTGTTATCATTATCTTGCGCCCCGGACGGGGCATTTTCTCCAGTACCAGGACATCGCACTGCCGCTCGCTTGCGGCAGCCCATGCAGCCATGAGCCCTGCCGCTCCTCCACCGATTACGATGATATCTGTTTTTTCCATTTGCCCTTGTTTATTCAG
>CAYTXA010000069.1:4141-10250 GCA_964440865.1 uncultured Muribaculaceae bacterium
CAGTCCACTACTGTCGCTTTAGCTCAGTTGGTAGAGCAGCGCATTCGTAATGCGCAGGTTACGGGTTCGAGTCCCGCTTGCGGCTCTCTGAGCTGAGGTTTTCCGCCTCGGCTCTTTTATTTTCCGTTCCCTTCCCTCAGGGCCCGCTGTATGGCAGCGACCTTCTTTTGGGAAACCTTGCTGGGGACTATCCAGCGGTAGGCTGTATATCCTGCAGCAACGAGGCATAGCACCGTTAGCACAAAGTTCGCCAGATCCGGGAAGAGGATCCCGACTGTTATCGGCGTCAGTATAAGTCCGGCTATGACCAGGATATGGCAGGCAGCGCGCAGGGGAGCGGTGCGGTTCCCCTCCTTGAAGACAGCCGCGTACCGTCTCATAGGCTCTCCGTCGGCATCTGTTCCGCCCTCGCCGGCATCCTCCACTTTAGCGCTGATGTAGCGGCTGCGCCATGGGGTAGAAAAGTCCATGAACAGGTCGAAATCTCCTGTCGTAGTGGGAATTACGTCCTGGGACACTTCGTTTATGTTTGCCACTTCGCCACCGGCCTCCTCCATCTTCCTGCGGACATAGCCTATTGCCATTCCGATGCCTTCCCTCGCGGAGAAAAGCGCTGTGCCGGCATCCATCATCTGCGTCTTGCGGTCTGTCTTTCTGATTGCCATATATATTCTATAAAGGTCAACTTATTCCGGCGTAAATATACATAAATTGTCAAAAAAGGACATTTTCTCATTTTGAGTTTGCATATTCGGAAAGTAAGTCCTAACTTTATATCGGTTATTAGAACGATGTGTATGAAAAAGAAGCATATTCTCATAGCGCTTGCGGGAATTTTCTGTGGGTTGTTACTTCTGTTTGTCTACGCTCTGAGGCTTCCGACTTTCTTCATTGGTGACGACCCCTCGGCCTGCATCAATTGCCACATCATGTCTCCTCAGTATGTAACGTGGTCTCACTCTTCCCATTACCGTGACGCCACATGCAACGACTGCCATGTCCCGCACGAAAACATCTTCAAGAAATACTTCTTCAAGGGAACGGACGGAGGACGTCATTCGATCCTCTTCCTGCTGCGCATGGAGCACCAGGCCATCAGGGCGAACAATGCCAGCGCCGAGGTAATCATGAACAACTGCATACGCTGCCACAAGCAGCTTACCACGGAATTCGCCAAGGCCGGCCGCATGGACTACATGATGGCCCAGAAAGGAAAGGGCCTTGCCTGCTGGGACTGCCACAGGAATGTCCCGCACGGAGGCATGAATTCCCTCAACGCTACTCCGGGCGCGGAGATGGTTGTCCCGCTCCCGCAGTCGCCTGTTCCCGACTGGCTGCAGAAGGCCGTCGGAGTCAATCCAGCATCTTAAAAGAACAAATATTGTGAGATTATGACAGAGAAGACCAAAAGTTGGCTGATATTCGGTGGTTCCATGGTCGTTGTCTTCGGCCTCGGAATCCTCGTCTCTTCGCTCCTGGAAAGAAGGGCGGAGGTCGTCAGCGTATTCAACAACAGGACTTTTATGCCTGAGGATTCGATCGTGGTGGAGAATGCCAAGTTTGCACAGGACTTCCCGCGTGAGTACGAGACCTGGATGCAGACAGGGGACACGTCCTACGTGGGGATGTACAACACCTCCAATGACACCGATGACCTGGAGTTGCATCCGGCCATGGTGATCAACTGGGCTGGATATGCCTTCGCATGGGACTACAACCAGCCGAGGGGACACCGTCACTGCAACGAGGACCTTCGCGGTATCCTCCGTACCGGAGCTCCCGGAGTGACACCCGGAGCGGAACCGCAGCCGGGAACATGCTGGACCTGCAAGGGAACTGACTCTCCCCGCCTGATCAGCGAGAAAGGCGCCCAGAATTTCTACAATGCGAAGTGGAGCGACTGGGGAAGCGAGATGACCAATACGATCGGCTGCAGCGACTGTCATGATCCCAGGACCATGGAACTCCGTCCCGCCCGTCCGGCAATCTATGAGGCATGGTCCCGCAGGGGACTGAATGTCAAGGATCAGCCCCGCCAGGAGATGCGCTCTCTCGTCTGCGCACAGTGCCACACCGAGTACTATTTCTCGAAGAACGAGAACGAGATGAACTATCTATACTTCCCGGAGGATTTCGGCTACACGGTTGAGCAGGAAGAGGCATACTACGATTCCATCGGTTTCTACGACTACATCAACCCGCTCTCGAAGGCCAAGATCCTGAAGGCACAGCACCCCGGATATGACCTCTTCAAGATGGGCATCCACGGCCAGAGAGGTCTTTCCTGCGCCGACTGCCACATGCCCTACAAGCAGGAAGGCGGAATCAAGTACACTGATCATCACATCACGAGCCCGCTGCAGAATATCGACCGTACATGCCAGACTTGCCACAGGCAGGATGCAGAGACTCTCCGCAAGAACGTCGAGGAAAGGTATGCAAAGTGCGAGGAAGTTCGCGCAAGGGTTGAGGACGAGCTCGTCAAGGCTCACCTCGAGGCGAAGTTCGCATGGGACAACGGCGCAACAGAAGCTGAGATGGAGCAGGTGCTCTCAGACATCCGCAAGAGCCAGTGGAGGTGGGATTTCGCAGTTGCAGGACACGGTGCTGCTTTCCACGCTCCCCAGGAAGTCATCAGGATTCTTTCCAGCAGCCTCGACTATGCCCGTGACGCACGTCTGTGCATCGCAAGGGTTGTCGCAAAGCACGGCTTCACTGACCCGATTCCTCTTCCCGACGTATCGACGAAGGCCAAGGCCCAGAAGTACCTTGAGCAGACAATCGGCATCGACATGGCCCAGAAGAGGGCTGACAAGGAGAAATTCCTCAACACGGTCGTTCCGCAGTGGCTCCAGCAGGCCAAGGATGCAGGACGTTCCGTTGAGGGAGCAGAGGTCATCTGATGTGGGCTAAACCTTGGAAAATGGGCGAGGGCGTCGCTATATGCGTCGCCCTCGTTGTCGTTGGTATTATGTTCCAGCTCACGATCGGACCCGTGGACTGGAATGTTTTCGCTTTCCCGGCGAATTCCATCACTATTCTTGTCTTCTTGCTGCTCTCCATAGTAATTTATGCGCTGAACGAGAAGGTATACTTCTTCAAGTATCTCCACAGTCTATATGCGGCAATCCCGTCTCTGCTTTTCTGCGTGGGGGCAACGGTTGTCATGGGCCTTACTAGGCAGGTGCCTTCCGGGGCGGAGGATTCGGCCGGTCTTTTCGGATTCCGCTACATGCTGTCCAGCTGGCCTTTTGTCCTGCTTTACGTTTTCATGGCGTTGATCCTTGCCCAGGCTGTGATTTTCGAATTGCTCAATTGGAGCAACCGACGTATCCCTGTCCTGATCTTCCATCTCGGATTTCTGTGCGTGCTGATGTTCGGAACGCTCGGGAGCGCGGACATGGTTCGCGGAAAGGTGCAGGTCGGCATGGATACTCCCGAATGGAGAGCTACCGATGATGGTGGCAGTGTAATGGAACTTCCGCTTGCATTCCAGCTGGTGGATTTCGACATCGAGGAATACAGGCCGAAACTGGCCCAGGCCGGTGCAAACAGCGGGAGATTCCTGCCTGAAGGAAAACCGGTTACAATAATGCTTGATGAAGATTTCACGTCCGGGGAGATCGGGGGGTGGACCGTGGAGATGGAAAAGTACCTGGACCTCGCTGCTCCAAGGCGCATCGATTCCCTCACCAGGGTGTGGGAGGCGTGGAATGAGGATGGTGCGGCAACTGCCGCTTTCCTCAAGGCGACAAAAAACGGAGTTTCCCGCGAGGGATGGGTGTCTGCAGGAAGCTATCTTTTTGACCCTGAGTACCTTCCGCTCGACGACAGCGTCACTCTGGTCATGCCGGACAGGGATCCGCAGAAATATGTTGCGAAGGTCCAGGTCTTGACTGAATCCGGGAAGAATGACGTAGCGGAGATTTCCGTGAACCATCCATACCAAGTCGACGGGTGGCAGGTCTATCTGCTTGACTTTGATACAGCCATGGGAAAGTGGAGCAGGACCTGTGTGCTTGACGTCGTACGTGATCCCTGGCTTTCATCAGTTTACCTCGGAATCGGCATGATGCTGCTCGGAGCAGTGATCTTCCTTTTCCAGAGGCCAAAGAAAGAGAAAGAGGAGGATGAGATATGACAATCTGGAACCGTTTCGTGATTTTCGCTATAGCCTCCCTCGTGCTCTGGGCGGCCGGAGCCTTCATGGCATGGAAAGGCCGCAGGAAGGCTGCGATTGGCATCACTGCCGCAGGGCTTGTCGTATTTTTCAGCGATATCCTCTGGATGTGGGTTGTGCTTGAGAGACCGCCGATGCGCACGATGGGGGAGACCCGACTCTGGTATTCCTTCTTCCTTCCACTCGTCGGAATCGTGGTCTATACGAGATGGCGCTACAAATGGATTCTGACCTTCAGCACAGTGCTATCTGCCGTTTTCCTGATGGTAAACCTGCTCAAGCCGGAGATACATTCCAAGACCATGATGCCGGCGCTCCAGAGCCCATGGTTCGCCCCGCATGTGATCGTGTACATGTTCTCGTACGCCATGATGGGAGCGGCCGCCGTAATGGCTCTCTATCTGCTGATTTTCAAGAGGAAAGAGAAGATCCACACTGACCAGGAGATGGGCATCTGCGACGATCTCGTCCGTCTCGGACTTGTTTTCCTTACGGTAGGCATGCTTTTCGGCGCTCTCTGGGCGAAGGAGGCGTGGGGACATTACTGGGCGTGGGATCCTAAGGAGACATGGGCCGCAATCACATGGCTGGCATATCTTGCCTATGTCCATTTCCGTGTTGCCAGGCCGCGTGACCATGTGCCGGCGCTCCTGCTTATTTTGCTGGGTTTCGTCCTGCTGCAGGTCTGCTGGTGGGGAATAAATTATCTCCCATCTGCCCAGGGCGCCAGCGTCCATACATATAGTATGTAAAGAAAAAAGCTTCCCGCTATGCGAGAAGCTTTTTTACTATGGAGGAGATGGTCTTTCCGTCGGACTGGCCGGCGAGTTTCTTCGTCGCCATTCCCATGACCTTCCCCATGTCCTTCATGCTCGAAGCACCTGTTTCGGCGATGATCTGCCTGACAGCTGCCTCAACCTCGGCCTCGCCAAGCTGTTTCGGGAGATAGGCTTCCTGAACCTTTGCCTCGGCCATCTCGTTGTCTGCCAGGTCCTTGCGTCCTCCGGCTGTGTACTCGGCTGCTGAATCCTGATGCTGTTTCACGAGTTTCTGGATGAGCTTGAGGACGTCGCCGTCTGCTAGCTCGTGGTTCTCGCCGGACGATTTTGCGAGCAGGATTTCCGATTTGATCGCCCTGACTGCGTTGAGGCGGACAGTGTCATGGGCCTTCATGGCCTCCATGATGTCCTTCTGTACTTGTTGTTCCAATGACATGATATCTTTCGTTTGTTTCTATAGGGCGAATTTACTCAAAGTCAGTGGTCCTGCGAATCCTCTTTTTCGATTTTTATAAAAAAATTCTTGGCGTATTAAAATTTATTTTCCTAATTTTAGTCCAGATAAACGAACGAACCTAATGAGTAGACTATTGAAACCCCAGGGCTACAAGGCTCTCCTGGACGAACGCCAGACCGAACAGGGCATCCTGCTGGTCAAGGACTTCTTCCAGCAGAACCTCTCTACTGAGCTGCGTCTACGCCGTGTGACTGCGCCTCTTTTCGTGCTGAAAGGGCTCGGTATAAACGATGACCTCAATGGCGTCGAGCGTCCCGTGTCGTTCCCCATAAAGGACATGGGAGAAGCAAGGGCAGAGGTCGTGCAGTCTCTTGCAAAGTGGAAGAGGCTTACTCTGGCCCAGCTTGGCATCCCAGCCGGCTACGGCATCTACACCGACATGAACGCAATCAGGGCGGACGAGGAGCTGGACAACCTCCATTCCCTGTATGTAGACCAGTGGGACTGGGAGGCTGTTATCACCAGGGAACAGAGGACAGTGGCTTTTCTTGAGGATGTTGTACGCCGTATCTATCAGGCTATCCGCCGCACGGAGTACCTTGCCCAGGAATATTATCCGGTGCTTGAGCCTTTCCTCCCGGAGGACATCCATTTCGTCCACAGCCAGGATCTTCTCGACATGTATCCCGGACT
>CAYTXA010000070.1:0-9413 GCA_964440865.1 uncultured Muribaculaceae bacterium
GGGAAAGTCACCGCTCAACTCAAATTGAAAACATTAAACGACAATCCCTAAATATACCCACAAATAGCTATTAGTTCTTTTTGCGATTAACCCTATCTTTGCAGAGATAAATTTAATCAGAATAATTATGAGAAAATTCGTTCTACTTCTTGCTTCCGCGGCGCTCATCGCATCCTGCGCCCCGAAGCAGACAGCAAAAGTGGATATGTGGATCTGCCCCCACAGCGGCAACCTCAAAGGCGTGATAATCAACTACGGCACCCAGCTCGACACTGCCAGCGTCGCTCAGGACGCGTTCGAAGTCACGGGACCGGCAGTTACCGGCTACATGACCAGGGATTCGCTCGTAGTGCTCGGACTTGAGCATCCGGCGTGCGGCATGGAAGCCCATCACGGCGAAGGCGAAGAATGCGCAGCTGACAGCACCGCTAAGTCTGACGCAGACAGCTCTGCAGTGGAAGCGCCTGCTGCTGAGCCGGTTGTCCCCGACGTATACGTGAAGCAGGTCAAGCCCATAAAGACTGCAGACGGCAAGACTCTCAAGCCCTGGAAGGAAGCTGTAAAGGCAGAATAATGAAAAAGGGAGCAATAATTCTGGCATTGGCGGGGCTGCTGCTCGCGGGATGTGCGGAGAATCCCAAGGTGGACTCTCCGTATGTGTCATACCGCGGCGACACCCTCGTCGTCAATACTACTGAACTCGGAAAAGGCATCACAGGCTACGGCGGAGAAGTTCCGCTCGAGGTCAAGGTCGTAAAGGGGAAAATCGCGGACATCACTCCGCTCCCCAACCATGAAAGCTCGCGCTTCCTTGACCGTGCCCTCGGACGGCTGAAGCCAGAGTGGGTCGGAAAGTCCATCAAAGCCGCCGCCAAGGCTGACCCTGACGCCGTCAGCGGAGTGACCCTTTCCAGCAACGCGATAAAGAAGAACGTAAGCCTGGCTCTCAAGGAGCTCGAAAAATAGTCATGACCTACTTCCTCGAAAAGATCCCACGTCTGTCTCCAGACATGAAAATGGCAGACCTCGTCAACGGAGGCACTGCCTTCCTGACAGTTGTCCACCGGTTCGGCATCCCGTTCGGCTTCGGAGAGAAGACCGTCGAAGAATGCTGCCGGGAGCAGGGGCGCGACGCATTCACGCTTCTCTCGGTCGCTGGACTGTATTTCTCGCCATTCCACGAGATCCAGGAGAAGACGCTTGCCAAGCTCCACCTGAAGGACATCGAGTTCTTCCTGGAGCGCTCGCACGAGAGCTACCGCAACGAATGGATTCCTAACATTGCCGCCGGGCTCGACAGAAGCATGGCAGGAAGGGACGAGAACAAGAAGAAGATCATAGACAAGTTTTTTTCCGACTTCAAGGAAGAGCTCGAAGGGCATGTGAAGTTCGAAGAGACAAAGCTGTATCCTCTGCTTGAAGCATTCGCGGAAGGGAAAAAGCCCCAGGGAAGGGTCCGTCTCGTCAAGGAGCACGACAACATTGTCAACAAGATCCAGGACCTGATCAACATTGTCATGAAATATCTTCCTTCCGACGGGAAAGGAGACGCTTCCATGTCATGGATCCTGCTGCATCTCAGCACGCTGCGGGAAGATCTGGAGCGCCACTCCAATCTTGAGGATATGCTGATACTGCCCTTGCTGAAGGGCAGACTTGCAGGGAAAGAAAATGAGTAGGATTCGTTCCATATTGCTTATAACTCCTTCAGTCATAATGGCTGAGGGAGTTAAGGCAATTCTTGAAGGGAGTGATTTCGCCATCTCGGACGTTGTCTCCGACATGACGATGCTGGATCCCGGGCTCTCGACACCAGACCTTATAGTTTTCGACCCGGCAGTCGTGGACTACCAGTCCCGGTCGACGGCATCCGCCAATCTCAAGGAAATCTGGAACGTGCCGGTCGTGGCAATCATCCACGCGGTCTACGACGAGGACATCATCAACGAATTCGACGGCATCATAAATCTCTATGACTCATCGCAGAAGATAGTCCGCAAGCTCCATGACGCCGTGACGCCCGGCAAGGCTAAGGCAGTCGGAGAAGATCCCGGAGAGGAGCTTTCCGCCAGGGAGAAGGAGATACTTGTCTGCATCGCCAAGGGCATGCTGAACAAGGAGGTAGCCTATGAGTTCAACATTTCGATCTACACGGTGATGACCCACCGCAAGAACATCACCCGCAAGACCGGCATCAAGTCTGTCGCCGGTCTCACGGCCTACGCCCTTCTCAACGGGCTCATAGACATCAACGACATCAAGTAGGAGAGGCGTCAGGCGACCTTGCTCCTGCGGATGAAGAGGATGGAAATCGCAAGGCCGAGCACAACCGTAATCAGCGATGCTTCAGCACCGAAGGCGCCTCCGGACAGGATTGCAGGTCCGGTTACATCCGAATCCAGAAGGCTGAAATCCGGCGCCATGCCGGATACGTCGAAGCCGAAAACATTTCCCTCCATGAAGTTCCATGCCCAGTGGATTCCGATCGGGAACCACAGGCTGCCGCTTGCCATGTAGGCGGCGCCGAGCAGAAGGCCGGCCTCGATCGCAATCGCGAACGCGGACCAGAGGGTGGCATCGGGGTTTGTCAGATGTGCGGCACCGAAAAGGAGAGCCGACACTGCGAGGGCAACGGCCGCGTTCCATCTTTCAGCGATCATGCGGAAAATTATCCCGCGGAAAATCACCTCTTCGCACACTCCGGTGAGGAGGAATGCCGAGAAGCAAACCAGCAGCTGTACAAGGTCAGGATTCAGTCCGGACACATGGTACATTCCTGACACATAGAAGATTGCGGTGACAACGACAAAGAAGCCGACACCGACGAGGAGGCCCCTCCCGACATGGGCGGGGGCGTTGTGCCATGAAAGTTCATCGACCTGCCGTTTCTCGGTCCAGCCGACTGCAAGGATATAGGCGGCTATCGTCAGGGCCGCCCCGGAGATGTATGTCAGGATTTTGCCCCATGGGGTCCTGACCGTTTCCGCTGCCGAGCCACATCAGTACAGTATGAAGAACAGGGCGATACCTCCGACAAAAAGGAGGGCCCATTTCCAGAGTTTTGTTTCTTTGCAGAATGAATGTCTGACCATGATTATTGGTATTGTCTTATAAGCAGCTGTATGTCAGTGCCTTCGAGAAGGCCTGCAAGCGGAGAGAGGTCCGTGGTGGAGTAGTGGTACGGGAATAGGTATGCAGGCTGGATTGTCTTCGCGGCTTTTGCCAGCTGTTCCACCGTCATGGTATAGGGCTGGTTGCATGGAAGGAAGGCGACGTCAATGTCCTTGATTTCAGCCATTTCCGGGACGCCCTCCGTGTCGCCCGCAATGTAGATGCGGAATGTTCCGTCCTTCGAATAGTCGGAAGGGAAGGTCAGGATGAACCCGTTGTCACGTCCCTTGGGGTGGAACATCGTGTGTCCTTCGGTGTAATTGTATGCCGGTACGGCTTCGACCTTCATTTCCCCAAGCTGGATGGTATCGCCGTTGCCCATGACATGGATCTCGCCCGGAAAGTCCTCAGGCTGGCCGTCCGAATAGCCCATCAGGTCGGAACAGCGCTGGTTCGTCACGATTGCCGTGTGGTCGGGGTCGGTCAGGGCCTTGATTGCGGTTGTGTCGTAATGGTCTCCATGTTCGTGAGTTACGAAGATATAATCCGCGCTCGGGAACGTGGAATAGTCCGTTTTCGGCTCCATGAAGCTGACCGGGTCCACCTGGATCTGCCTGCCGTTCCAGTCGACGAGGAGGCTTCCGTGCTTGATGCACGTAAGGGTAACCTTGGAGTCTTTTCCGATCGTGAATGTGTCGGTAGCACGCCCTGCGGCGTCAGTTCCGGAAGTCAGGACAGGCTGTTTTGTGCCGCATCCGGCGGCGCAGATGGCAATAGCCATGAGCATTGCTGTCTTTTTCATATTTTTCTCCTTTAGATCCGTTGTTCGGGGACGATTGCGAGGAAGGTCGCGGTCTTGTCGCCCGTATTCCTGAAACAATGGCTGTGGCCCTGGACGCAATAGTGCAGCTGTCCTGCGTGGCAGACTTCCGTGGTGTCATTGTCCCTAAATTCCAGCTGACCCTCAAGCACATAGATCATCTCGCAGTTCTCCTTGTGCTCATGGTAGCCGCTGAACGCTCCGGCCTCGAGCCTGTTCAGCATGATGCGGTTCTTGCCGTCCCAGAAAGCGCGCGAATGCATGATGCCTTCGCCGCCCTTGAAGCCATTGATGTCGGCTTCCTTGATCTTGGAAAAGTCTATGATCATATCCGGTTTTGTTTGTCGTACACAAATTTACTAATTCTCAGCAATTTCGCAGCGCTGACTCGTCGATTACTCTCCCAGCGCATCCTGTCCCTCACCGCCTCCGCCGGCAGGAGTGACGGGAGCGGGATCGGGAGCGGCGGAGAGGAGGGCGGTGAAGTCGTCGGCGGAGGCAGCGGATTCGGCGGCGGCACGGTCGATGGCCTCCTTGTAGCCGACAAGCGCGGCGAAAGGCGCAAACTGCGCAGCACGCTGATACATGGGCATTTGCCTATGGATCTTCGAAACGTGGTGCGGAAGGTTTATGATATCTTCGTAATTGTCCTGTTTCATGTCCGTTCCTCCTTGCAGCTAAGCTTTGTGCCCTCCGATCTGCTGATTGCGCTCCCTCGTCGTCGCCCCGTCCGCATAATCCAGCCCCCGGAGAATCGAATTCTTCCCGAAACGCTTCTTGATCCGCAGAAGCGATTCCTGAAGCGAATGCTCCTTCTCGAGCGATTCCGACTCCTGCCGCTCCTGCCTCTGCTGCTCCTCCATGTCCGTGAAAAACTCCAGCTGGAGGGGCTGCTCCGCCACCTTCGCCATGCCCTCCGGGATCACGTGCCCGACGGTCACCCCGAGCCGGCGGACAAGAAGGTGCGGATCCACGCACTTGTCGAAAAGCTCAGTTACTGCATTGGTAATGAGACGCGAAGAAGAAGTGAACCTCTCCAGTGCAGCAGACCCGCCACTATGCTTGGGCACAGGGTGGCCATACCAGTCCCTGGATACGGGTCCATGGTACGCAGCCCTCGCCGCAGGGTCCAAAAGGCTCTCCGTGTCGAACCCGACATAGACCATGACCTGATCCGTCACGAGTTTCTTGTCCACGAGGTCAAGTGCCAGAGAATCAGCCATTTCCTTGATAACGGTACGCGCTTTCCGGAAATCGTAGGCGCTTGTGAGCACCTGCCCGTTGCTAAGCGAATTGGACTCCGGCCTGTAGGCCTTGACCTGCTCCATGGTACATGGCTCCCAGCCCCATGCATGGTCTATGAGCAGCTCCGCATTGACCCCGAACATCTTGTAGAGAGCCTCCTCGCTATGGACCGAAAGCCTCGCAAGCTGGCCCATGGTCGTGACTCCGATCGCGGCAAGACGCGCCGCAATCCCGTGCCCCACCCTCCAGAAGTCCGTCAGCGGCTTATGGTTCCAGAGCAGGCGCCTGTAGCTCATCTCGTCCAGCTCGGCTATGCGCACCCCGTCCGCGTCCGCGTCCTTGTGCTTAGCCACGATATCCATCGCGACCTTGCAGAGATAGAGGTTCGTCCCGATCCCGGCCGTCGCAGTTATCCCCGTCTGTTTCAGCACGTCACGCACCATCGTCATGGCAAGCTCGTGGGCAGTCATGTGGTAGGTCTCGAGGTAGGGCGTGGCATCCATGAACACCTCGTCGATGGAATAGACATGGATGTCCTCCGGGGCTATGTACTTGAGGTAGATCTTGTAGATCCGGGCGCTGTATTCGATATAGAGATGCATCCGCGGAGTGGCGGCAATGTAGTCCACGTTCCATCCGGGATGCTCCCTGCGGATCCAGCCCAGCTGCCTCTTGACCTCGAAAAGGCGCGGCCTGCCGGAAATGCCCATGGCCTTCAGCGAAGGGGAAACGGCAAGGCAGATCGTCTTGTCGGTGCGGGAGACATCCGCAACGACAAGATTGGCCTTGAGCGGGTCAAGACCCCTTTCTACGCACTCCACGGAGGCGTAGAACGACTTGAGGTCTATGGCTATGTAGGTCCTCTGCTTTTCCATCTCTATGCTATATAACAAAGATAGTTGATAGCAAAAGAAAAAATTCATTAAATTTCCGTTTTTATTTTTCGGAAAAAGCCATGACAGTTTCGGAAGAAGACAGCAAGTACCGCGAAAAGAAGATAATGAAGGTCACGCTGACTGGCTCGGTAGTGAACCTGGTCCTCACGATCTTCAAGCTCTTTGCGGGAATACTCGGGCGAAGCGCCGCAATGGTCGCGGACGGAATCCATTCCGCCTCCGACCTCGTAAGCGATTTCGTCGTGATGATCTTTGTCCATATCTCTTCGGAGGGAAGCGACAAGAGCCATGACTACGGGCACGGAAAATTCGAGACAATGGCCACGCTGATAATCAGCCTCATGCTGTTTGCAGTGGGCATTGAGCTGATGGTCAGCGGAATAAGGTCCATCAAGGGCATACTCGCGGGGTCGTCCACAGCTTCTCCTTCCATGCTGGCTCTCGCTGCGGCGGCCATCTCGATTGTCTCCAAGGAGCTGCTCTACAGGTACACGCACAATGCAGCGAAAAAACTGGACAGTCCAGTCGTCGAGGCGAATGCATGGCACCACCGTTCGGACGCGCTCTCGTCCGTAGGGTCGCTCCTGGGAATCGGCGGAGCCATGGCTCTCGGGGGCAAATGGGCACTGCTCGATCCTCTCGCCGGATGCCTTATCTCGCTGATGATCATGTGGATAGCCGTCAAGATGTCCATTCCGGCGACCGGTGATCTCCTGGACCAGTCGCTCCCGGACGAGACGGAGGACGAGATAGTGCAGACGGCGCTGAAGGTCCACGGAGTCAATGGGTTCCATGGGCTCAAGACCCGCAGGATCGGAAGGGACATAGACATGGAGGCGCATCTGGTTGTCGATCCGGACATCAAGGTTTCCGAGGCTCATGCCATCGCGACGGATGTCGAGAAGGCGATAAGGTCGCGTTTCGGGAAGTATACGCAGATTTCCCTGCACATCGAGCCAGACGATTATGCCGAATAATTGCTATATTTGTTTACACAACTTTTAAAAGATCAAAATCATGAAAAAGAGATTCCGTTGCCAGGTTTGCGGTTACGTCTTCGAAGGAGAGCAGCCGCCCGTAGAGTGCCCCGTTTGCCACGCAAAGGCAGACAAGTTCGTCGAGATCAAGGACGAGGACAAGAAGGGATGGGCTTGCGAGCATCATCTCAAGGATGGTGTCGTTGAGGATCAGGAGGTTATGCAGGGTCTTCGCGACCATTTCGTTGGCGAGTGCTCCGAAGTGGGGATGTATCTTGCGATGGCCCGTCAGGCCGACCGCGAGGGCTATCCCGAGGTAGCAGAGGCCTTCAAGCGCTATGCCTATGAGGAGGCTGACCATGCGAGCAAGTTCGCTGAGCTTCTCGGCGAGGTCGTATGGGACACCAAGACCAACCTCGAGAAGAGGATCAAGGCCGAAAGGGGCGCGTGCGAGGGCAAGCTCCAGATTGCCAGCAGGGCCAAGAAGCTCGGATATGACGCTATCCATGATACCGTCCACGAGATGGCCAAGGATGAGGCTCGCCACGGTGCCGGCTTCGAGGGGCTCTACAAGCGCTACTTCAAGAAATAGCTTTAAGCGCGAGATAGATTCCAGCGCGATAACGAAAAGGGCGACCAGTGTGGCCGCCTTTTTTTTTTCATGCCCGCCAGAAGGTCCTCCGTCTTGGACCGTGGAGCGGATTTCCCCGGCATTTCCCGCGCGAACGTGCACCCTTGGGGACCTTGGAGCGGTTTTCCCCGCCATTTCCCGCGCGAACGTGCACCCTTGGGGACCTTGGAGCGGTTTCCCCCGCCATTTCCCGCGCGAACGTACACCGTCCTGTACCTTCGGGCGGCTCATGGTCGGAGAAAAGCGCACGAAAAGGTTTTAAGTGTGCATTCCTCCGACCCTGAGGTCAGGGTAAAGAGTACGAAAAGGTTTTAAATGCGACTTCATCTGACCCATCTCGCTCGAATGGTAAAAACCAATACCATTCGAGAGCGTTTTCGGGCATTTTCTCGCTCTCCTGGCAATATTTCTGACCATTCGAGTGAGATTAAATCGTTATTCCACACTCGAATGGTAAAATCCCTGCCAAGTAAGGGAGGTTCTGAAGATGGAAGATGGAAGATGGAAGATGGAAGAAGGAAGATGGGATATGGGAGAAGAGAGATAGAAGAAGAGAGATGGGAGAAGAGAGATGGGAGATGGGAGATGGGAGATGGGAGATGGGAGATGGGAGATGGGAGATGGGAGATGGAAGATGGGAGATGGAAGATGGAAGATGGAAGATGGAAGATGGAAGAAGAGAGATAGAAGAAGAGAGATGGGAGATGATAAAGGTGATGATGATAGTGGAGGAAAGGCTGGTACAAGCGGCGGCGGGGCGTTGGCCGCCAAGCCCATGGCCGCCCTCGGCGCCGGCAGGGAGTGGCAGGGTGCGACCTTGAGAGGATGGCCGGTCAGGCACTGCCCGAGCGTAAGCGAGGAGCGTGCCCGAGCATGGCCGGCAGGGCAAAGCGCCGGTCCGGCGTAGCCGGAATGCGAGGACTGTCCGAGCAGGATATAGACGCGGAGCGGCTATGACTGCGAGTTCCGCAGCATAGGCGCTTTGCCGCCGGACAGGCAGGCCATCCGAGCCAGGAGCACCCGCCACTGCCCTGCTGCCACTAAAGACCAAGAAGAGCGTACAGCACAGGCCGGAGGACGGTCTTGAGAGCTCTTTTCGCCATGATTCCCAGTCCACGCCTCTTGGCCGGAGCATTCGGATGCGGATAGAGCCTCAGGAACCCGGCATTCCGAGCACTTATCCCCTCAGGCAGAAGCAGCCCTGGCACAAACCCCGCCTTCCAGTAGACATACATGAGCGAAACCTGATCCCTGTACGGAAACGCCAGGAACACCTTCCACCATGAATCCGACAAGTCGACAACCCGCTCCGCCCCGTGCCTTCGCAGGATCAGATTGTTCTCATACTGCCCCGCATGCCTCGGAAACCCCTCCTTCCGCAGAAAACGAGCCTCCTTCAGCATCACCCTCATCGGAAGCCGCTCCTGATACTCGAGCGTCCGCATCTCCTCGTAGACACAATCCCTGAACGGGTGCCGCACCTGCGCGACATCGCAGCCGGAAGCGATACACCTCTCAGCCTCCCGGTAGAGGCCATCCCCGAGAATAGCGATATTGGCATCGACCCAGAGACTGTACTCATACTCCCCCAGGACCTTGTGGGGCTGAAGCTTGGGATAGCGGGAACGGACAAGGCTGCTGTCGGAAACGGAAGGAAGAGGACGGATCTGCCACACGCCGGACTTCCCCGCAGAAACAAGCTCCCGCTTGTCGGAAAAACAGACATAGTCCCA
>CAYTXA010000070.1:9423-10245 GCA_964440865.1 uncultured Muribaculaceae bacterium
TAGGATCCGTCACAACAGGCTGACGCAGAATGTCATAATCCCCCGTGATACATGTGTAGATGACCTTGCTGTTTCCCATAAACCAAAGGTAGCGATATTTTGCTAATTTTGTGTTTCGGTATGACTTCAGGAAACGCCCGCATAGCACGCAACACCGCCATCGTCTACATCCGGCTCGCCTTCACGATGGTGATCGGGCTGGTCATGGCCCGTCTCGTGCTGAGTGCTCTCGGCGCCGAAGGATACGGCCTCTACAACGTCGTCGGCAGCGTCGTCGCAATGTTCTCCTTCATCTCCGGCGCCCTTTCCGGAACCACCACGAGGTTTCTCAACTACGAAATGGGACGCCCCGGCGGAGACGAGAACAGAGTGTTCAACGTCTGCAATGTGCTCCATATCGCATGCGCAGGCATCCTGCTCATTATCATAGAGATACTCGGAATCATATATATCCGCTCCTTCCTGAGGGTAGCCCCCGGGATGGAACGCGATGCCATGTTCGTCTTCCAGGTCTCCGCGACAGTAGCATGCATAGGAATCATGAACGTCCCGTTCCAGAGCCTCTTCACGGCCCATGAGAAATTCGGGGTCGTCGCGGTTGTGGACATCGCCAACTCCCTGATAAAGCTCGCAGTCGTGCTGGGCCTCTTCCTTCTCAGCGGCAACAGGCTGAGATTCTACGCCATAGGCATGAGCCTCACCACCCTGCTGTCCTTTGTCGCCTACCATGCCCTCGCATGGAAGAACTGGCGCGAGACCGTAAGGTGGAAGTTCGTGAGGGACTGGGACATGTACAAGGGCCCACTGTCGTTCAACAACTAC
>CAYTXA010000071.1:0-10078 GCA_964440865.1 uncultured Muribaculaceae bacterium
CTCGCGCGTGTCGGAGAGATAGATGCAGTTCCCCAGCGACTTGCTCATCTTGGCCTTTCCGTCGGTCCCGGGAAGCCTCATGCTGGCCTTGTTGTCGGGAAGCACAATCCTGGGCTCCACGAGGGTTTCGCCGTAGATGGAGTTGAAACGGCGGACAATCTCTACCGTCTGCTCGAGCATAGGCCTCTGGTCCTCGCCCACAGGCACTTCCGTAGCATTGAACGCCGTGATGTCGGCTGCCTGGGATATAGGATACGTGAAGAATCCGGTCGGGATTCCGGCCTTGTTCTCCTCATTGTCGTCCTCGTTGAACCCGCGCATCTGGATCTCGGCCTTGACAGTCGGGTTGCGGCGAAGCCTCTGGACAGTCACGAGATTCATGAAATAGACCGTCAGCTCGGTGAGCTCGGGGACATGGCTCTGGATATAGATGGTTACTTTCGAGGGGTCGAGTCCGGCGCCAAGATAGTCGAGTGCGACCTCTACCACGTTCTGGCGCACTTTCTCCGGATTCTCGAAATTGTCCGTAAGAGCCTGGACATCAGCGATGAACACGAACATATCCTTGTAGCCGCCCGTATTCTGGATCTCGACCCTGCGGCGCAGGGATCCGACGTAATGACCTATATGGAGGCGGCCAGTAGGACGGTCGCCGGTGAGAATGATTCTGTCTGCCATAATGTTGTTGCCTTTTGACTATGCCACGCACTGCGCGGCGGGCACAAAGATACTGATAAATTCCGAGTAATCACGATATGAAATATTTCGCTAAATTTGCGGCATCAACAGAAGAAATCGATGACAAGGATTTATCTTGGACTGGTCATATTCCTGTTCTCGCTGGCTGTGGTCGACCTGACAGTGGGAGTAAGCAACGACGCAGTCAATTTTCTCAATTCGGCAATCGGATCCAAGGTTGCGACATTCAGGACAATCATCATAGTAGCGGCGCTCGGCATCTTCCTCGGCGCGATATTCAGCACCGGTATGATGGACATTGCAAGACATGGCATCTTCAACCCGTCCTATTTCACCTTCAAGGAAGTAATGACGATTTTCGTAGCAGTCATGTCGTCGGACATCATCCTGCTCGACTTCTTCAACACCCTGGGGCTTCCGACAAGTACGACGGTTTCCATGGTTTTCGAGCTGCTCGGAGGCTCATTCGCCATCGCCACGCTGAAAGCAGCGGGTACTCCGGACCTTCCCCTGGGCTCGCTGCTCAACACCAGCAAGGCCCTCTCCGTCATCACCGCGATTTTCTTCTCCGTCCCGATCGCATTCTTCTTCGGTCTGCTGATCCAGTACATCTCGAGGCTAATCTTCACGTTCACGTACAACAACAAGAGCCTGAAGTGGAAGATCGGACTTTTCGGCGGAATAGCCACGACAGCGATATCCTACTTCATCATTATCAAGGGAATAGGCGACCTCTCCTTCCTTCCCGGACACATAGGCGAATGGATAAAGGGGCACACCGGGCAGATGATCCTCTATGTCTTCGTCGGCTCGACCATCCTGATGGAATTCCTCTATTTCCTGAAGATTGACGTGCTGAAGATCCTCGTGCTGCTGGGCACTTTCGCCCTCGCCATGTCTTTCGCCGGGAACGACCTCGTGAACTTCATCGGAGTCCCGCTCGCCGGGCTCTCGTCCTATCAGGATTTTGCCGCCAACGGCACCGACCCCTCCTCGTTCCTCATGTCATCCCTGAATGAATCCGCAAGGACTCCGGTATTCATCCTTGCAGCCGCGGGAGTCATCATGATATTTGCCCTTGCCACCAGCAAGAAGGCCCAGAACGTTGTCAAGACCAGCGTTGACCTTTCGCGCCAGGACGAGGGAGACGAGATGTTCGGCTCGTCCAGGACCGCCAGGGTGCTCGTCAGGATGTCCAACGGAATCAGCACATGGATCCAGGAACATACTCCTGTCCAGGTCGAAGCATGGATAAATACCCGTTTCAACTCGGAAATGGCCATAAACGACAACGGAGCAGCATTCGACAAGGTCAGGGCTACGGTCAACCTCGTGGTTGCCAGCCTGCTGATCGCACTCGGAACCTCCCTGACGCTCCCCCTCTCCACGACATATGTCACCTTCATGGTCGCCATGGGAACTTCCCTTGCAGACCGCGCCTGGAGCAGGGAAAGTGCCGTGTTCCGCATCACGGGCGTCATCTCAGTGATCGGTGGATGGTTCGTGACGGCAGCCGTCGCGTTTGGGCTATCATACATCATCTCGACGATAATGCACTTCACGGGCAACGTCGGGACATGTATAATTGCAGCCCTGGCGATGGTTCTCATCATACGCCGCAACATAATCGCTCCCTCGAAGGTTGACTCCTCGAACGAAGATGCGATCTACGCCGAGATGATGAAGACAAAGGACAACGACAGGATCGTGGAACTGCTTGACCAGCACATCCTCGGCTTCGAAAAGGAATATCTCGACTACGCCCAGTACGCCTACCAGCAGATCACGGACGGATTCATGATGGAAGACCTCAGGATGCTCAGCAAGGCGACGGATGCGCTCCGTGAGGAAAGAGACGCAATCAAGAAATCCAGGCGCAAGGAAATGCTTGCCCTTCGGAGGCTGGATCCGGCCGATTCCATGGAAAAGAACACATGGTTCCACCTTGGAATCAACAGCTGCGAGGAAATCAACTATTCGCTCCGCCGTATATGTGACCCGTGCCTGGAGCACATAGACAACAACTTCACTCCTATGACCGATGAGGAGAAGACGGAATTCAGGCCCCTTCGCGACAATGTGGTCTACATGATCAAGAAGGTCATAGAGGTGATTGCGTCCGGAGACTTCGCCAACGCCTACGAAGTCCGTGACCTCTGCAACAAGTCAGAGGCCTCGCTCTCCGAAGTCAGGAAGACCCTGCTTTTCCGCATGCAGTCCAGCAAGGAGAACCTGACCACGGCATATGTCTACCTCAACATGATACAGGAATCCGAACAGATAATTATCACGCTCAGACACCTGCTCCGTGCAGCGCACCACTACCATTATGCATCTGACCCTGAGCATACTACAGGATTCCGTGACCCGCAGGAAAACCCAAACGCCTAACTAAAGATGAAACCTAAAAACGGACATAAGATACTGGTTGTGGACGACGAGGAGGATCTTCTCGAAATCCTGGGATTCAACCTTAGGACCGAGGGGTACGAAGTCGAGACTGCCACATCCGCAGAAAAGGCTCTCGAGATGGAACTCACTGATTTCGACCTCATCCTGCTCGACGTGATGATGGGAGGAATGTCCGGGTTCCAGATGGCCTACAAGCTGAAGGAGGATCCCAAGACGGAGAAAATCCCGATCATTTTCCTTACCGCGAAAGATTCAGAGGAGGACACTGTCACAGGCCTCAGTCTAGGCGCCGATGACTATATCAGCAAGCCGTTCTCCATCAGGGAAGTACTGCTCAGGGTGGCCGCAGTGCTCCACAGGACTTCCGAGGATTCTCCAAGCAGGCTTTCCTACAAGGGACTCGTCCTCAACATGGACAACAAGACCGTGACAGTGGACGGGAAAGATGTCCCGTTCACGAAGACGGAATTCGGCATCCTGGCCCTTCTGATCGGCAGCAAGGGCAGACTATTCTCCCGAGAACAGATCATCAGCAGCATCTGGCCGCAGGACGTACTGGTTCTGGACAGGACGGTGGACGTCAATATCACACGTCTCCGCAAAAAGATCGGTCCCTACGCTGACCACATTGTAACCCGTTCAGGGTTTGGATATTACTTCGAAGTATGAGAACACGTGGCAAACTGAAAGTCGGACGCGCGATATTCATAGTGATACTCGTGCTGTTCCTTGCGCTTATCTTTACGCTGGTGCTGGCAGGCAACAACTACCTCAAGCAGTCCCTTGTCATAATCGCCGTGATCTGCATACTCCTCTCGATCTTCATGAAGTACCTGGAGGACAGCATTTCCCGTCAGGCAGACGAGGAGCAGCGCGGCCTGCGTCAGCAGCTGACCCAGAATGTGGCCCATGAGCTCAAGACGCCCGTCTCCAGCATCCTGGGCTACCTCGACACGATTCTGGACAACCCGGACATAGATGAGAAGACCAAGGAGCAGTTCCTGCGCCGCTGCCAGAGCCAGACCCGCAGGCTCAGCTCCCTTGTCGGAGACATCTCTACCCTGAACAAGATGGACAACACCAAGCACGCCAACAGGGACGAGATCGTGGACATTTCCGAGCTGGTGGCAGGCATAGTGCAGGAGACCCAGCAGCAGCTGGAAGAGAAGAAGATGACCTTCCACAACGAGCTGCCGTTCGGGGTCAGGGTCCATGGTGACCAGTCCATGATCTACAGCATTTTCCGCAATCTAACGGACAATGCCATTGCCTATGCCGGGGTGGGGACGAGAATCACGCTTACGGCTACTCAGGGGCCGAATGCATGGCGTTTCACCTTCGCAGACAACGGAGTGGGCGTGCCGGAAGAGCACATCCCGCACCTTTTCGAAAGGTTCTACAGGGTGGACAAAGGCCGCAGCCGCAAGATGGGCGGTACGGGACTTGGCCTTGCGATCGTGAAGAACGCAGTCCTGCTGCACGGAGGACGCATTTCCGTCACAAACGACAACGGACTGCGCTTCGACTTCAGTCTGAAGATCTGACCTTCCTTTCGATTATTTCGTATGAACCATCCCCGTAGGTGAGACGTACCGAGAGGATGTCTCCGTCCTGTTTCCACTCTTCGGAGACAGGGACACGAGCCTTCGTCTTGCCCAGCTTGTGGGGCGCGGGGGAAGATCCATCCCATCCGCTAAGGTCTATGTAGTTGAAACCCAGATCATTGCCCTCAACTTCGGGCAGAGGCTTGGACGGATCTTCGACAGAAACCTTCACGTAGAGGTTCGCAGAGGCTTTTCCGCCCTTCCCGTCATCCCATTCGAGGTCGTACCATGTAGTGGAATCCAGTTCCAGCTCGTTGTAGCATGCGCCTCCTTCCACTCCGGGGCCTCCGTCTATTATGAACGGATATTCGGAATCCACGTTGTCGAGGCCATAGCCGATGTACATGTCCTCCCCTTCAGGGATCCTGATGTCGTCCACGGTTATGTCCACCTCCGTAGGCTCCTTTCCGGACATGAACTTGTAATCCTTTATCTCCTTGCACATCAGACGCTTGCTGCCGGCATCCACTATGACATAGACATGGTCCGCCTTGCTGCCTCCGATGTAGAAGGAAATCTTGGTGAGCCTCATCCCGACATAATCCCGTAGCTCGTCCGCAGTGTAGTGGACAGATGCCATGACGCTCTCGGGGTTCTTCCCGAGCCCGGACATGTATACGCCCGTCGACTCGTCATACTTGTAGAGGTCGCCCAGGATCCGTTCTCCCTTTCTGGCAAGGATAAAGTCCAGCACGGAAGTACCATATTTCAGAGTGACCGTGCCATGGCCTGTCTCGTACCCGGAGAGGCTGGCAGTGACATCGTATTTCCCCGCACGCGCATCGATCCCGAACGTTCCGTCAGCCCCTGTGACCGCAGAGTATGAGCCAGCCGTGACTTTTGCCCCGGCAAGCGCATCCCCATCGGAATCCGTAACCTTTCCTCCGAGGTGGGGATCTCCGAAATCCAGCCGGAACTGGCCGCCGGAGGTTATTCCGCTCATGGTGAACCCGGCGGGATTCCCGTTCCAGTCTTTGGGAGATGCCTTGGTGACATTTCCTATCCCGGGATATGCCCAGTAACCCGTCCTGTCCACGTCATTCTTCGCGCGTACGATGTAGTAGCATGGATGGTTGCCGTAATTGTTGACCGAGGCGTATGCGCTACTCCACCGCTGCCATGCAGGGCGACCCGAAACATCCCGGCCGGACTTGTCCATGTGGTAGATGAGGATCCCGGAATGGACATAGGCGTCCCATGAGGTTCCGTCGCGGTACTCCACGATGAAAGACTCTCCCTCCGTCGTGGATTCGATCACCATGCCTCCGTCCTCGCTGACAGGCGCCACAGTGTAGGTTCCGGCTTCTCCTGCCGGCTCCCCCGCCTCGATCCAGCCAAGCATCTGGCGCTCGAGGTATGAATAGTATGGAGGCGTATTTCCCCCATTGTTGTATGGGCCGAATGCCATGAGAGAGTAGTTTCCGAGCGCGTTGCTTTCCCCGTTTTCCTCCCCGTCGACGTCGTAGAAGTCCGGAAGGCCAAGCACATGGGAAAATTCATGGGCAATAGTTCCGATTCCGGCCATCGTTGCTCCGTCGGCTCCGAGAAGTTCTGCCCCGCACGCGTATCGTCCGAGCTTCTTTCCGTCGAATGTCGCAGACTTGATATCCTCGTTGTCAGAATATTGCATGGAATATTGGTAGGGCCAGATCGCATCCGCCCCTCCGTACTCCGCCTCGTCGTGTCCGGCGAAGACGAAGATTATGTTGTCCACCACCCCGTCGCCGTCGATGTCGTATTTCGAATAGTCGATGTCAGCATCCGCAAGCTTTGCCGCCTCGAAGAATGCCTCCTCCGCATGCTCGTCGCGGTCGTCATCGCCGTTCTTTCCGTAATAGGCAAAGCCCCTGGAGACCTTGTACGGGCCATAGACGTCGAAGACTGGAGAGAATCTCCCGTTCGAATTGTCGCGGAAGAACTCCCCGAGAGAGCCGGTCGCCCCTCCGACAGAATAGCCGTCGTTGTTCAGCATGGAGGAGAATGCCCGCCTGGGATCCTCGACCGTGAAGCCAAGATCATCGAACGATAGAAGGATCACCGCGAAATGGTTATTTCCTTCGGAAAGAGACCGGTCCGCTATGCGCATCCTGCCGGCGTTCTGCCTCATCGCCATGCCCCTGAACGAGATGGCACTGACGCTCCGCCTCGGCAACATCCTGTAGATTCCGTCCGCATCCTTCCGCACGGGGATTCCGTCGGCAGTTGTCCAGTGGTGGAACTCGTCCCCGTGCAGCTGGATCGTGATGACAGAGCCGTCCCCCTGGCGCACGGTTGCGGGCGTACGCGGGGCGACTACGGCGAAGGCCTGCAGAGAAAGAAGCAAGCCGAGAGCAACAAGTATCTTTCTCATAGACAAATATTAAAGAACATTCCAGTCCCGTCGTTCGCCCCAAGCCAAGCCATGCCGTCCTTGATCCTCAGGACTGTCACGGACATTCCGGTCTGGACATTGGTGACGTTGTCTTTTATATTGACTACGATGCTCTTGTTGACAGAGACATCCTCGGGGATCCCGCTGACGGTGACGATAGCCCCTTTATCGGGATTGAGAATGGAGAAGTCGACCTTTCCATCCTTGTAGTAGCGGCTGATCTGGTCCTCCCCCTCTTCGTATTTCCATGTCTTGCCCTTGTAGTCGTAGACTCCGAGGGTCGTTTGTTTCAGCACAGGATAGTCGCCCTTTGCAGGCTTCTCCTGCGGTTCCGAATTGTTTCCGCACGATGCGGCGAGCATCAGCGCGGAGAGTATTGCGGCAGAAATTTTGATATTCATCATGCTTGCCTGAAAGTTGTCTTCTTGCAAATTTATCATTTTAAGCAGGATTTTTCATATATTTGAGAAATTTAACGAGATGGAATCTATACTATTGAAAAACATACTCAGGGAGGACGTCCTCTCTGACATACTTATAGACGGGGAGAATATCGTCAAGATTCGCCCCGCAGGGAGTGGTCTGTCGGCTGACGAAGTCGTGGACTGCAGCGGGAAGGCTGTCATGCCGTCCTTCTTCAACATGCACACCCATGCGGCAATGTCCCTGATGCGCGGTATGCGGGAGGACACGACGCTTGGCGACTGGCTGTCAGGAATCTGGGATGTCGAGGAAAAGATAGACGGGGAGTTTGTCTACTGGGCGACAAAGGTCGCGGCGCTGGAGATGATCCGGACCGGGACAACGGCTTTCAACGACCAGTACTGGTACTGCAAGAAAGCGCACAAGGCGACCTCCGAGATGGGAATCACGGGTGCAATTGCCTATGACATAATGGACAAGGGGGACGCATCGAGGGCTTCGAGAGAGAAGGACGAGTGCGAGAGGATGCTCGAGGAATCGCGTTCATGGAACGACGGGAGCATCTTCACGGTTGCCTTCCACGCGATCTACACGGTCAGCGAGGAGATGATCCTCTGGGCAAGCGAGTTCGCGAGGAAACATGGACTCCTGCTCCATATCCACCTCTGCGAAACGGAAAAGGAGGTCGCGGACTGCAAGGCTGCCCATGGAGGGCTTACGCCCGTGGAGTATCTGGATTCTCTGGGAGTCCTCGGAGGAAATGTCATCGCAGCACACACTCTATGGCTCACTCCACATGACGTGGAACTGCTTGGAAATCACCATGTGAACTGTGTCCACAACATAAATTCGAACCTCAAGCTGGCTTCCGGCTACCGCTTCCTCTACAATGAGCTGAGAGACGCCGGGGCGAATGTGTGACTCGGAACGGACGGATGCGCTTCTTCCAACAATCTGGACATGCTCGAGGCTGCAAAGACCGCTGCCATGGTCCAGAAGGCCTGGAGGGAGAATCCGACCGCGATGCCGCTCGGGGAGATTGCCGACATGGCCTCATACAATGGAGCCAGGGCCTTTGGAATCAAGGCAGGACGCATCGAGGAGGGATATCGTGCGGACCTTCTCATAGTCGACACTTTCAACACATGGTTCCTCTCCCCCGCCCCGTTCCTGGCGAACTTCCTGTACTCTGCCCACAGCGACTGCATCTGTTCCGTCATGAGCAGGGGAAAGTTCCTGATGAGGGACAGGGTCGTTCCGTCCGAGAGGGCAATTCTCGATGGGGCTAAGGAGCAGATTGCTAAGTTAATCACAAAATAACTGATTGGATATGAAAGAATTGGATAGAATAGACAAAGCCGCCGGCTACGTCCGGCAGATTCTCTCCGACTTCGGCCTTGTTCCGGAGGTCGGAATCATTCTCGGCAGCGGGCTGGGAAATCTCGCGTCCGAGATCCAGAATCCCGTGGTCATCCCCTACAAGGATATCCCGGAATTCCCCGTTTCCACAGCAATCGGCCACAAGGGCAATTTCGTAGTGGGAGAGCTTGCCGGGAAGACCGTGATAGCCATGCAGGGCAGAATCCATTATTATGAGGGCTATACCATGAAGGAAGTGACCATGCCGGTCAGGGTCATGAAGAAGATCGGAATCGAGTACCTTCTGATCGGGAGTGCTACCGGCGGAATCAATTTCGAGTACAAGATCGGGGACCTCATGATTGTCAAGGACCATATCAACATGATGCCCAATCCGCTGGTAGGGCCGAATCTCGACGAGTTCGGTCCCCGTTTCCCGGACATGACGCATCCCTATGACGCAGAGCTTCGCGAGAAGGCCAAGGCTATTGCCGCTGAGAAAGGGATTTCTGTCCATGAGGGAGTGTACATCGCGAGCACCGGGCCCAGCTATGAAACCCCTGCAGAATGGAACTTTTTCCGCATGGTCGGGGCGGACGCTGCGGGCATGAGCACTGTCCCCGAGGTCATCGTAGCCCGTCATTCTGACATCAGGGTCTTCGCCATGTGCGTGATCACGAACACCGCCGTGTCCGTCTACGATGACAAGTACAAGAATGATGAGAACGATGTTGTCCGGGCGGCCGATGCCGCATCCCACAACATGTCCGCCATCTTCCGCGGCCTGATCGAGCAACTCTAGCCGGTCCATCTCTCCCGCTGCGGCGCTTTACCCCGCTTCAGCGCCCCGGCTAGTCCTAAAGCCCTTGCGCCACGTCCAAGCCTGCCTTAAAGCCACTTATGCCCTGGCTGGTCCTAAAACCCTAAAGCCTCTTAAGCCCCGGCTGGCAATTAAGCCCTTCGCCTGACAGTACGAAGGGCTTTGCCATTTCGCTGAAATACCCACAAAACATCCCTACAACACTCCTTGCCTAACTTGATTGGTCGAAAATCCTACCATTATCGCGAGGATAGGTCGGACGAAGTTGCAGTTAAAACCTTTTCACGTGCATTTGCCTAACCCTAGGGTCGGACGAGGAGACGTTTTCGGCCCTTTTCGTTCCCTGCCCTGACCTCAGGGTCGGACGAAGTAGCGCCTAAAACCTTTTCG
>CAYTXA010000072.1:0-10026 GCA_964440865.1 uncultured Muribaculaceae bacterium
CTGCTCGCATTCTACAAGTTCGATGAGAACTGCCCGATCATCCGTGGTTCTGCACTTGGTGCCCTCAACGGCGACCCGAAGTGGGAAGACAAGGTTATGGAGCTCATGGACGCTGTCGACGAGTACATCCCGACTCCTGTTCGTGAGACGGACAAGCCCTTCCTCCTCCCGATCGAGGACATCTTCTCCATCACCGGTCGTGGTACCGTAGTTACCGGCCGTATCGAGCGTGGTACTATCCATGTAGGTGATTCCGTAGAGCTCGTAGGCTTCAGCGACAAGCCCAGGCCCACAACCGTTACCGGTGTCGAGATGTTCCGCAAGCTCCTCGACGAAGGTGAGGCAGGAGACAACGTAGGTCTTCTTCTCCGCGGTATCGACAAGAAGGACGTCAAGAGAGGTGAGGTTGTTGCCGCTCCCGGCACCATCACTCCGCACACCGACTTCCAGGCTCAGATCTACGTCCTTAAGAAGGAAGAGGGCGGACGTCACACGCCGTTCCACAACCACTATCGCCCCCAGTTCTTCATCCGTACGCTGGATGTTACCGGAGAGATCTCTCTCCCCGAGGGTGTAGAGATGGTTATGCCTGGCGATAACGTCGAGATCAACGTCAAGCTCATCACTCCGGTTGCCATGAACGAGGGACAGCAGTTCGCTATCCGCGAGGGTGGCCACACCGTAGGAGCCGGCCAGGTTATCAAGATCAACGAGTAATTTCGTTCCATACAACAGGCAAGTGTCCTGAAAAGGGACACTTGTTCTTTCAGGGGAATAGAACAATGGCAGTTCGGCGGTCTCCAAAACCGTTGATGAGGGTTCGAATCCTTCTTCCCCTGCCAATATCAAAGGTTACGATTTGGTAATTGTTTAACAGATCGCTGCGGAAGCTTCCACCCGCGGAGGTCCATTAAAGTTAAAGATGAGAAAGTTCATAAACTATTGCAAAGAGTCGTACATGGAACTCACCAAGAAGGTGACGTGGCCGACATGGGAGAAGCTGCAGAGCTCTGCACTCCTTCTGAGGGTTGCCACCGCCATCCTCGCGGCTGTGCTTTTCATTATTGACTTCGCTTTCGAGCATCTTATGACAGTTATATATTCGCTGTAATACCAATCTTACCATGGGCGAAAAGAAATGGTATGTCCTCAGGACCGCTGGAGGCAAGGAAAAGAAGGCCAAGGAATACCTCGAAAAAGAAATCGTACGCTATCATCTTGATGACCAGGTAGACCAGGTCATCATTCCTGTCGAGAAGAAGTACACCGTAAAGAACGGCAAGAGGGTTGAATCCGAAAAGCCGCTCATGCCGGGCTATGTGCTGATCAACGCAGAGCTTAGCGGCGAGCTTGAGAGGATCATACGCGAAGACGTTCCCGGAATGGCCGGATTCCTTACCGAAAAATCCAATTCAGCAGAAAAGGACAAGGCCGGGGAGAAAGTCCCCGTCGCAATCCGTGATGAAGAGGCCAGGAGAATCCTCGGACAGCAGGACATGGAAGCCCAGAGCGAAGGTACGACTGAGGTCGACTACAAGGTCGGAGATTCCGTAAAGATCACCGATGGTCCGTTCACCGGTTTCAGCGGAACCGTGGACGGCATTGTCGAAGACCGAAGCAAGCTCAAGGTAATAGTGATGATCTTCGGCAGGAAGACTCTGCTGGAGCTCAGCTTTAATCAAGTAACAAAAGAGTAGTTTTCTATGGCAAAAGAAGTAACCGGATTCATCAAGCTCCAGATCAAGGCCGGAGCAGCGAATCCTGCGCCCCCTGTAGGACCGGCTCTCGGTTCCAAGGGACTGAACATCATGGACTTCTGCAAGAAGTTCAATGCCGCTACGCAGGCACAGGCCGGAAAGGTTCTGCCCGTAGTCATCACCGTATATTCCGACAAGTCCTTTGACTTCGTCGTAAAGCAGCCGCCCGTAGCCATCTCCCTCAAGGAGGCGGCAAAGCTGCAGAAGGGCTCCGGAATGCCCAACAGGACAAAGGTTGGTTCCGTCACCTGGGACCAGATCAAGACAATCGCGGAAGGCAAGATGCCTGACCTCAATGCATTCACCCTCAAGTCAGCCATGAAGATGGTTGCAGGTACTGCAAGGAGCATGGGTATCACCGTAACCGGAACATTCCCTGAGAATATCTAAAGGAGGACCGAAATGAGCAAACTTACGAAAAACCAGAAGGCCGCAGCAGAGAAGTTCGATGCAACAAAGCATTACACTATCGCCCAGGCCTGCGAGATTCTCAAGGAAATCACATACACGAAGTTCGATGCAAGCGTTGACCTCGCTGTCAACCTGGGAGTAGATCCCCGCAAGGCAAACCAGATGATCCGTGGCGTCGTCACCCTTCCGAACGGGACAGGAAAGACCGTACGTGTCCTCGTACTCTGCCCTGAGGATCTCCAGGAAGCAGCAAAGTCAGCCGGAGCCGACTACGTCGGACTCGACGACTACATCGAGAAGATCAAGGGTGGCTGGACTGACGTAGATGTCATCATCTGCACCCCGTCTGTCATGGGAAAGGTTGGTCCTATCGGCCGTATCCTCGGTCCCCGCGGACTCATGCCTAACCCCAAGACTGGAACCGTGACCATGGATGTAGAGTCCGCAGTCAAGGCTTCCAAGGCCGGAAAGATCGACTTCAAGGTAGACAAGGCAGGAATTATCCACACCATAGTCGGAAAGGCCTCCTTCTCCGCAGAGCAGCTCTCAGAAAATGCATCTGCAGTAATGTCTGCAATCCTGAAGCTCAAGCCTCAGTCCCTCAAGGGCACCTATCTCAAGAGCGCATCTCTTTCCAGCACCATGAGCGCAGGAATCAAGCTCGACGTTAAGACTATCAGTGAATAAAATACGGACGCGTCATGAAAAAGGAACTTAAGAATCAGATACTTGACCAGATTTCCGCGCAGCTCGCGGAGACTCCGGATTTCTATCTCACTGACATCTCCGGACTCAATGCAGAACAGACAGTGGCTCTCCGCCGCGCATGCTTCGAGAAGGGCATCAAGCTCTCCGTCGTGAAGAACACTCTCTTCGCACACGTTCTCAAGGCAAGCGACAACGACGAGATGAAGACCCTGCTTGACAGCCTCAATGGCAACACCGCAGTGATGTACACCACCACCGTCAACGCTCCTGCAAGACTGATCAAGGACTTCACCAAGAAGAACAACCTCGACAAGCCCGCCCTCAAGGCAGCATATGTCCAGGGATGCGCATATGTCGGAGCAGAAAATCTCGAGACCCTCTCCGCTCTCAAGAGCAAGGAGGAACTCCTCGCCGACGTCATCGCAGCTCTCCAGTCTCCGATCCGCAATGTCATCTCTGCACTGCAGAATGGCGGAGCCCAGACTATCGCAGGTCTCGTCAAGACCCTTTCAGAAAAAGAAGAAAAATAACAATAACAATATTAAACAATTACAATTATGGCAGACATCAAAGCACTTGCAGAAGAGTTGGTTAACCTTTCTGTAAAAGACGTTCAGGAACTCGCACAGGTTCTCAAGGATGAGTACGGCATCGAGCCCGCAGCTGCAGCTGTTGCAGTAGCTGGTCCCGCAGCCGCAGGCGAGGCTGCTCCCGCTGAGCAGACCGAGTTCACCGTTGTCCTCACAAGCGCAGGACAGGCTAAGCTTCAGGTCATCAAGGCCGTAAAGGAAGCTCTCGGACTTGGCCTCAAGGAGGCTAAGGACCTCGTAGACAAGGCACCTGCAACCCTGAAAGAGAAAGTTTCCAAGGCTGACGCTGAGCAGCTCAAGGCTACTCTCGAGCAGTCCGGCGCAGAGATCGAAGTTAAATAACTTCGCCTGCGGCTCCCGCAAAGGGACGCAAATTAGGTTTAGAGCCGGGATAATAGGCTCTAAACCTTTTTGCATATAAAAATTTTCTCATTCCAAAGGCTGATATGTCCAAGAAGACGACAAACAAAAGAATAAATTTCGCCACTTCCAACATCCTGGAATATCCGGACCTTCTCGAAGTCCAGCTGAAATCTTTCAAGGATTTCTTCCAGCTCGACACTACTCCGGAGAACAGGAAGGACGAGGGCCTCTACAAGGTCTTCCAGGAAGTTTTCCCGATCGAAGACCAGAGGAATAACTACAAGCTCGAATTCATCGACTACTTTGTCGATCCTCCCCAGTATTCAATCGAGGAATGCCTCGACAGAGGACTCACCTACAACGTTCCCCTGAAGGCAAAATTACGCCTTTCATGCAGTGATCCCGAGCATGAGGACTTCGATACGATCATCCAGGACGTATATCTGGGCAACATCCCGTACATGACGCCTGCCGGAACCTTCATCATCAACGGTTCCGAGCGCATTATCGTATCCCAGCTTCACCGTTCCCCCGGCGTGTTCTTCGACCAGAGCATGCACGCGAACGGAACCATGCTCTATTCTGCCAGGATCATCCCGTTCAAAGGCTCATGGATCGAGTTCGCGACTGACATCAACGCTGTCATGTATGCGTACATCGACCGCAAGAAGAAATTGCCCGTCACCACGCTTCTGCGCGCGATAGGATATGACACCGACAAGTCGATCCTCGACATCTTCGGTCTTGCAGACGAAGTCGAGGTGACACCTGAGAACATCGAGGCCATGAAAGGCCGCCACCTCGCCGCAAGGGTCCTGAAGACCTGGAACGAGGATTTCGTCGACGAGGACACAGGTGAGGTAATCCCCATCGAAAGGAACAAGGTCATTGTCGACCGCAATGACGAGATCGACGAGGACACCTACCAGAAGCTTGCCGACGCCGAAGTCGACAAGATCTACGTCCAGAAAGAAAGCGAGGACGGAAAGGGAAGCGAGAACCAGATCATTCTCAACACCCTGCAGAAAGATACCACCAACACGGAGAAAGACGCTGTCAACTACATCTACAAACAGCTCCGCAATTCGGAACCGCCCGATGAGGCTACCGCAAGGGACGTCATCGACAAGCTCTTCTTCTCCGAAAAGAGATACGACCTCGGTGAGGTCGGACGCTACCGTCTCAACAAGAAACTCTCTCTCTCGACAGACCAGAAGGTACGCGTACTGACCAAGGAAGACATCATCGAGATCATCAAATACCTGATCCAGCTGATCAATGCCAAGGTGACCGTCGACGATATCGACCACCTGAGCAACCGTCGCGTACGCACCGTGGGCGAGCAGCTCGCGAACCAGTTCAGCGTCGGGCTTGCTAGAATGGCAAGGACAATCCGCGAGAGGATGAACGTCCGCGACAGCGAGCAGTTCAACCCCGTGGACCTGATCAACTCGAAGACACTCTCTTCAGTCATCAATTCCTTCTTCGGAACCAGCCAGCTCTCCCAGTTCATGGACCCGACCACCCCGCTTGCGGAAATCACCCACAAGAGGCGTCTTTCCGCCCTAGGCCCGGGAGGTCTTTCCCGTGAAAGGGCAGGATTCGAAGTCAGGGACGTGCACTATACCCATTACGGACGTCTCTGCCCTATCGAGTCTCCTGAAGGCCCGAACATCGGACTTATCTCGTCCCTGTGCGTCTATGCGAAGATCGATGACCTCGGATTCATCGTCACTCCGTACCGCAAGGTGGACGGCGGAAAGGTCGACCTGAGCGACGAAGGATGGCACTACATGAGCGCCGAGGAAGAGGAGAACAAGTATATCTCCCTCGCGAACGTGAAGATGGACAAGGACGGCGACATCCTGGCAGACAGGGTACAGTGCCGTCTCGCTGCCGACTTCCCTGTAGTAGGAAAGGAGGAAGTACAGTACATGGACGTAGGTCCTAACCAGATGGCTTCCGTGGCTGCATCTCTCATCCCGTTCCTCGAGCATGACGATGCCCACCGAGCCCTCATGGGTGCGAACATGATGCGCCAGTCGATCCCGCTTCTCCGTCCGGAGGCTCCTATCGTGGGAACCGGCCTCGAGGAGAGGGTCTGCATCGACTCCCGCACGCAGATCGCTGCCGAAGGAAAGGGCAAGGTCATCTATGTCGATGCCAACGAGATCCACGTCCAGTACGACCAGACCGAGGACGAGAAGTTCGTCAGCTTCAAGGATGACGTCAAGGTATACCGTCTCCCGATCTGGAGAAGGACGAACCAGAGCACGACCGTGACCCTGAAGCCTATTGTCCGCAAGGGCGATATCGTCGTCAAGGGCCAGATCATGACCGAAGGCTATGCCACCCAGAACGGAGAGCTTGCACTCGGAAGGAACCTCCGCGTCGCATTCATGCCGTGGAAGGGATACAACTACGAGGACGCCATCGTACTGAGCGAGGAAATGGTACGCACGGATGCCATGACAAGCATCCATGTGGACGAATACATCGCCGAGGTACGTGAGACCAAGCGCGGAATGGAGGAACTGACTTCCGATATCCCGAACGTCAGCGAGGATGCTACCCGCAACCTCGACGACAACGGAATCATCAGGGTCGGCGCCCACATCGTTCCGGGCGACATCATGGTCGGCAAGATTACCCCGAAGGGCGAGAGCGATCCCTCTCCTGAGGAGAAGCTGCTCCGCGCCATCTTCGGCGACAAAGCCGGCGATGTCAAGGATGCATCCCTCAAGGCAAATCCGTCGCTCAGCGGAACCATCATAAAGACCGCTCTCTATTCCAAGGTCGGAAAGATCGGAAACAAGAGGGCCGCAAGGGCAGAGCAAAAGGCAAAGATCGAATCCCTCGAGGAGGACCTCCGCCAGAAGCAGGCCGCCCTCAGGAAGGACTTCATCACAAGACTCCTTACCCTGACATCCGGCAAGAAGAGCGCAGGCATCAGCGACCTCTACGGAGTCGAGCTGATCCCCAAGGGCCGTGCGATCACGAGGGAGGATCTCGACAAGATCGAGGATTTCGAGAATGTCAACTCCAACAAGTGGACAAACGACAAGAACACCAACCCGCTCATCCGTGACCTGATCAACAACTTCTGCATCGCTTCCAAGGAGGAGGCTGCACGCAACAAGCGACTCCAGGACAAGGTCAAGATCGGCGACGAACTCCCGAACGGAGTCATGCAGCTCGCCAAGGTCTATGTCGCCAAGAAGAGGAAGATCACTGTCGGTGACAAGATGGCAGGACGCCATGGAAACAAGGGTATCGTAGCGAAGATCGTCCGCAAGGAGGACATGCCGTTCATGACCGACGGAACTCCGATGGACATCGTGCTGAACCCGCTCGGCGTTCCGTCCCGAATGAACCTCGGCCAGATCTATGAGACCGTTCTCGGATGGGCCGGATGGAAGCTCGGACGCAAGTATGCAACCCCGATCTTCGACGGAGCAAGCGTGGATGAGATCTGCGCCCAGACCGACGAGGCCAACGTACCGAGATTCGGCCGCACCCGTCTGCGCGACGGCGGCACCGGAGAATGGTTCGACCAGCCGGCAACCGTGGGCATCATCTACATGATCAAGCTCGACCACATGGTCGACGACAAGATGCATGCAAGGTCCATCGGTCCATACTCCCTCATCACCCAGCAGCCGCTGGGAGGAAAGGCCCAGTTCGGAGGCCAGAGGTTCGGAGAAATGGAGGTATGGGCGCTCGAGGCATTCGGTGCATCCAACGTTCTCCAGGAAATGCTTACCATCAAGTCCGATGACGTCAACGGAAGGTCGAAGGCTTACGAGGCCATCGTCAAGGGCGACCCGATGCCTACTCCGGGCATTCCGGAATCCTTCAACGTGCTTCTCCACGAGATGCGCGGACTCGGACTCAAGGTGACATTGGAATAATCTAGAAGAGCAAGAACATGCCTGTTTTCAATACAAACAAAGACAACAAGACAAACACCGATTTCCACAGCATCAGGATTTCGCTTGCGTCTCCGGAGGAGATTCTCCAGAGGTCCTACGGTGAGGTCACCAAGCCGGAGACCGTAAACTACAGGACCTACAAGCCCGAAATGGGCGGACTGTTCTGCGAGAAGATCTTCGGCCCGACGAAAGACTACGAGTGCTACTGCGGAAAGTACAAGAGGATCCGCTACCGCGGAATCGTCTGCGACCGCTGCGGTGTGGAGGTTACCGAGAAGAAGGTGCGCAGGGAGAGGATGGGACACATCACCCTCACCGTCCCTGTAGCCCACATCTGGTACTTCAAGTCCTCGCCGAACAAGATTTCCGCCATGCTCGGACTTCCCGCGAAGAAGCTCGAGAGCGTAATCTACTATGAGAAATACATAGTAGTCAACCCCGGCGACGTCAACAACGGCATCGATCCCGACTCGGACCAGCCCGTCTACAAGAAGATGGACCTCCTGACCGAGGACGAGTATCTCGAGGCTCTCAAGAGGGTTCCCGGGAATGACAGCCTCTACGACGGCGACGAGCACAAGTTCGTGGCAAAGATGGGCGCAGAGGGAATCTACGACCTCCTCAAGGAGATCGACATTCCCGCGCTCGCCAAGGAACTTCGCGACCAGATGAGGACTGAGAGCTCCCAGCAGAGGAAGGCAGAATGCCTCAAGAGGCTGACTGTCGTACGCTGGTTCGAGGAGTCCCAGGGAATAAACCGTCCCGAGTGGATGATCATGAAGGTGCTCCCGGTAATCCCGCCGGATCTGCGTCCTCTCGTGCCGCTCGACGGCGGCAGGTTCGCCACCTCCGACCTCAACGACCTCTATCGCAGGGTCATCATCCGCAACAACCGTCTCAAGAAGCTGATCGAGATCAAGGCTCCCGAAGTGATTCTCCGCAACGAGAAGCGCATGCTCCAGGAAGCTGTCGACTCTCTCTTCGACAACTCGAAGAAATCCAGCGCCGTAAAGAGCGAGAGCAACCGTCCGCTGAAGTCCCTGTCCGACTCCCTCAAGGGTAAGCAGGGCCGCTTCCGCCAGAACCTCCTCGGAAAACGTGTGGACTACTCCGCCCGTTCGGTTATCGTCGTAGGTCCTGAGCTGAGGATGCACGAGTGCGGTCTCCCGAAGACCATGGCTGCAGAGCTCTACAAGCCGTTCATCATCAGGAAACTGATCGAGAGGGGCATCGTGAAGACCGTCAAGAGCGCAAAGAAGATCGTAGACCGCAGGGATCCCATGATCTGGGATATCCTCGAGAACGTCATGAAGGGTCATCCCGTCATGCTGAACCGTGCGCCTACGCTGCACAGGCTCGGTATCCAGGCCTACCAGCCCAGAATGATCGAAGGAAAGGCCATCCAGCTGCATCCTCTTGCATGTACGCCGTTCAACGCGGACTTCGATGGAGACCAGATGGCCGTCCATCTTCCGCTGAGCAATGCCGCCATCGCAGAGGCACAGCTCCTCATGCTCGGTTCCCAGAACATCCTCTCCCCTGCCAACGGCTCCCCTATCACCGTTCCTTCCCAGGATATGGTGCTCGGACTGTACTACATCACCAAGCAGCTCAAGGGAGCAAAGGGCGAAGGCCTGAAGTTCTATGGACCTGAAGAGGTCATCATCGCCCTCAACGAAGGCGCGATCGACATCCACGCCCTGATCAGCGTCCGCATGCCGGTCGACAAGATGGATCCCTCCAAGGGCAACCACATGGTCGACACAACCGCGGGCCGCATCATCGTGAACCAGTACGTCCCCAAGGAAGTTCCCTATGTGAACGACGTGCTCGGAAAGAAGCCCCTGCGCAAAGTCATCACCGAAGTCATAAAGTCCACCGGTGTGACCCGTACGGCAGACTTCCTCGACAACATCAAGAACCTTGGCTACAAGAGGGCATTCATGGCAGGCATCTCCTTCAACCTCGGAGACGTGCTAATCCCGCCCGAGAAGTCCAAGCTGATCGAGGAAGGCTACAAGCAGGTAGAGGAGATCAAGAGCAACTTCGATTTCGGTCTGATCACCGAGAACGAGCGATACAACAAGGTCATCGACCTCTGGACCAGCATCGACAACAAGCTCACCGGCATCGTCCAGAAGCAGATTTCGGAAGACCAGAACGGTTTCAACCCAGTATTCATGATGCTGGATTCCGGAGCCCGCGGATCGACCCAGCAGATCAAGCAGCTCTGCGGCATGCGAGGCCTTATGGCAAAGCCCCAGA
>CAYTXA010000073.1:0-4312 GCA_964440865.1 uncultured Muribaculaceae bacterium
CTGTTCCTGCTTTTCTCCGGATATCTGTTCTTTAAGGAGGGGCAGTTTAGCAAAGAGCTGTATGTCAGGAAGTTGAAGAGCCGCATTAGAAGTCTCTTCGTTCCATACATCATCTGGTCCACAATCTGTTTCGCAATTGCTGCATGCAGCGGAGCTGTCTCTCCGACACCGGCTCACTACATGCAGGGCCTCTGGGACACTGCACTATGGAAAGAGGGAACTGCCTTTTCCCGTACCCTTCCCGGCTTCCCCGTGAACATGCCGCTCTGGTTCGTCCGCGACCTGATGATCCTGGTGCTCGTTTCTCCGGCAATATGGTACTTCCTGAAATGGACAAGGGGCTGGGGACTCCTGCTGATGGCAGCGTGGTGGTTCCCGGGACATGACAAATTCTTCGGCTTCGGTGCCGACAGCTTGTTCTATTTTTCGCTCGGAGCCTTTTTTGCCATGCGAGGGACGGACTTTGTCTCCACGGCGAGGAAAGTCGCGGTTCCAGGATACATCGCCGCTGCTGTCATGACGGCGGTAGACTTCGTATTCATGTACTTAGGCTACCGCAAGACGGGAACCATGGAATTCAACTGGATAATTTTCAACATATTCGTGCCCTGCCTGATGGTCGCAGTGCTGAACATGGCGTCAGCGCTTGTGGAGAAGGGGAGGGCAGGGAAGCTCATCGCGCTTTCGTGCGCCAGCTTCTTCCTCTATGCCTGCCACATCCTCTGGATGGAGCCTCTGCGCGATTTGCTTTTCCGCCTTCTTGCCCCGGGAAGCGAGGCCGCGGTCACGGCGTTCTACTTTGGCTTCATACTGCTTCACACCGCAACCGTGACGGCTCTGTTTTTCCTTATGAGACGCCTGTTCCCCAAGGTCACCGCAGTCCTTACAGGAGGCCGGATCGAGTCGAGAACATATTGATACAAAACATATTATGGCAAAAGAAAACGTGTACCTGGCCTCAAAACCGAGATATGAAATCCTGGACGGACTCCGCGGCGTAGCCGCCCTGATGGTGATCCTGTTCCATATCTTCGAAACCTACTGTCCCCCGGGAGGACAGCAGCACATCAACCACGGATACCTCGCCGTGGACTTCTTCTTCGTCCTCTCCGGCTTCGTCATCGGCTACGCCTACGACGACCGCTGGAACAAGATGACCACGTGGGGCTTCTTCAAGAGGCGTCTCGTCAGGCTGCATCCGATGGTAATCATGGGTACCCTGATTGGAGCCTGCCTGTTTTTCTTCCAGAGCGGCGCATTCCCGAGGGTGCTTGAGATCGAGCCGTGGATGTTCTTCCTCTGCCTTGTGATGGGCTTCCTGATGATTCCCTGCGGCCCGGGCCTTGACATACGCGGCTGGGGCGAGACCAACTCCTTCAACGGCCCCAACTGGTCCCTGACGCTGGAATATCTCGGAAATATCCTCTACGCTCTGGTGCTGAGGCATTTGCCGAAGTGGGGACTCGCCATTCTTATGGCAATTGCAGGATTCTTCACGCTGGACCTTACGCTCGGCTGGAATGTCCTCGGACTTCTGAGAGCACCGCAATACACGGTAATCGGAGGATGGAGCCTCACTCCCGACCAGATGTACATCGGCCTTACAAGGCTATTCTATCCGTTCCTTTGCGGACTTCTGATTTCCAGGATACTGCCTTCGCACCGCAGCGAGTCCAATCCCAGCGGCTCTCCGCTGCATCTCAGGGGCGGATTCTGGTGGGCAGGCCTCATCCTTGTCGTGATTTTCAGCATGCCATGCATCGGCGGCAAGGCAGGCATCGCCAACGGCATATATCAGGCAGTCTGCATCCTGCTGATATTCCCGCTCGTAGTCCTCATCGGCGCCGGAAGCCGCACGACGGATGCATTCTCGACCAAGGTCTGCAAGTGGCTGGGAGAGCTTTCCTATCCGCTCTACATCACCCACTACCCGTTCATGTACATGCAGATGTCCTTCTTTGCCGAGCACAAGGATGCGCCTCTGTGGCAGCATATTGCAATGAACACAGGAGTATTCGTGCTTTCCATCGTGCTTGCATGGGCTGTGTACAAGATGTACGATGTCCCGGTCCGCAAGTGGCTCACCGAGAATTGGCTGAAACGTACTCGGAAGGAGAGCACCCCTTCAGCCGCCTGAAAAGCCTGTTGAAGTACGGGATGTCCCCGAAACCGGCCCTGTAGCATGCCTCGGATATGGACATCCCGCCCTTTTCCAGCAGCTCGCAGGCAGTCTCGATGCGATACTCGTTGAGATATTCCACGAATGTTTTCCCGGTCGCCTTCCTGAAGAAGGTGCAGAAGGCCGACTTGTTCATGCCCACGTGGGCAGCAATCTCCCCGACAGACACTTTCCTGTCGGCATTGCAGATGACCCATGTGTGGATCTGGCTGAGGCGCGTCTCTTCTCTGGAAAGCTTCTGGAAGCTGCCTGCCGATGTCTGCCCGTCGGAACGCGAAAGCAGCAGGAGAAGTTCAATAAACCAGGGAATACGTTCAGGGTCCTTCAACTCCCGCATCCTTAGGAGGATACCTGCAATTTCTTTCGAAAGCTTCCCCTTGAAGCTGACCGCCTCACGGCGGGAGCGGATTACGGTGATGGCGTCGGAAAGGGAAGGGAAAAGGGCAGGGAGCCCGTCCAGCACGCTGTCCGAGAAAACGATGGTGATGTTGGCAATCCTTCCGCGCGTGTCGGTCACTTCCGGAGAGAAATACCAGCAGTGGGGTATGCCCGGAGGCACAAGCACCATGTCCCCGCTCACGAAAGCCTCCGTAGTGTCACCGATCAGGCGTTCACCCTCGCCTGTCAGCACATATGAGAGCTCCCATTTGTCCTGCGTATGCAGGCCAATCTGCTCCCGGGGCGGGAGATGAACCACGTCGAACTGGAAGGGGACATCCATATCATTTGCAAATATAAGACAAAACCACAGAATAAAAGACTTTCGCCTAGTATCCGATGGTGAAGCGCATGACCGGCATGACCCCGACCGAATACCGCGAGGAGAGCTGACAATGACTGATGTGCATTTGTAATTGTTGAAGCATTTTCCGAATTTTGAATGTTTCCGGGAATAGACAAGCAATTGATATGAAAGTATTCAAGAATTCTAAGCGTGCTAAGAACAATGAACCTCAGCCGGATTTCCCTTCAAAACTTGCTCCGATCCACTATGACGTAAAGATCGATGATCTGATATTCGATCCTGTCTCAACGGAGGTCATTTTTTATAATCCTGGAACAGAATCGATTTATGAGCCTCTTATTGCCCAAAACATAGAAAGCATCGAGAAGATTTTCGCGGACAAGGGGAAAAACTTCATTTATCTGCCTAAATTCAACGAACAGCTCCAAGGCGATGCCCTTAAACAACGGATAGAGTATGAGGTGCCGTCATGGAAAGGAGATGTCCTGGCAAAAAGTGGCGCTTTGACGTATTCCGACATCAAGAAAGCCTATGGTATCCCCGACGACGTCCAGTCGCCATGCCTGGTGCGTTGCATGACACCGGATACTGACAGGGAGCTACGGGGTTGGGCGGGAAGATATGATCCTGAAAAAATGAGTCTTGGAGACGCAGCGCTATCTTTCAGTATCTGTATCCTTGAATCCCAAGACAAGGAATCGCTGCTATCAGAACTTCGTACATACGCCAGGCACTGCTACTCCCCGGGGGTATTCTACAGTATCAAGCCAGACAAGGTCCGCGAGGCAGAAATAGAGGGCGAACCGGCAGATGAACGATTTGATGATGACATCTATCTGATTGGAAAAGAAATCAGGGACCGAGTCAAGACGTTGAAATCAAAAGGTCTGTCTCTATATGCCATAAAACGTCTTGTCGGAGAATTTTATGATAATCCCAGCCCTCTCTTCATCGACAAACACAACAAGATACTGCTTCCTGACTACAACAATAAAGAAATCAAGCTCTCACCTATCCACAAAGCAGTATTTTTCTTGTTTCTGAAGCACCCGGAGGGAATATACTTCAAGGATCTTCCGAACTATCGTGCCGAACTTGGAAAGATATATCGCTCCAGCACCGGGCGTAACGATCCGGACGCCATTGATGAAAGCCTGGACAAGCTGACTGATCCCCTCGACAACTCCATCAATGAAAAATGTGCCCGCATCAAGAATGCCTTCGTTGCAGAATTCAAGGAAGACCTAGCCAAGTGGTATTTCATTGACGGCAGAAAAGGCGAGAAGAAAACCATCAAACTCCCACGAGATTTGGTGACCTGGGAGATTCAGGAATAGTCCGCAAGGCTTGCGGACATTATGCATACAGCAAACCTCATTGTAACTTTG
>CAYTXA010000073.1:4322-7777 GCA_964440865.1 uncultured Muribaculaceae bacterium
TTCGAAACAAAAAATCTATGCCAACCTGGTTAATCATCATCCTTATCGTTGCTGCCATTGGAGCAGTCATTGGCTATTTCGCAAACAATGACGGAGACCGGACAGAGGGAGCTGTCCAGGGCGCCGTTGGTGGTGCCATGGGTTGCGGATACCTTCTCCTCCAGTTATTCTTGTGGGGTCTGGGGCTCGCTTTCCTCATCTGGATTTTCGGCGTCATCTTCTGATAGTTTTCAATAAGCAACTACAAGGGTATGCGCTTGCACGTGCCGGCCGCATCAAAGAAGCCTTGCAACTGCAAGGCAACGTCTTCTATGCTGTTTAAAAGGTATACGGAGGCCGAATGCTCTCCAACAACTTAATACAATTGATTAACTTTCTTCTTTCCTGATGAAGCTCTCGACAGCATAGAGAGGAACGTTTTCCATCCACCCTTGGTCAATGTAATCTTTCATGGAAAACCGCAGACCCTTGAGCTCAGGGTTTGCTTCCACATAAGTTCGCAGGGATTTTGAATGGACATTCTCCTCCGCTTTGACCTCAACCGGAATAACTCTCCCAGCTGTCTGGATAGCGAAATCCAGTTCCACTTCCGAGTCGTTGGCAGAGAAGTAAAAGATGGGGATTTCCAGACGCGCCATCTGGGTCATTACGAAAAGCTCGGTGAATGCGCCTTTGAACTCTACGAAGATATTGTCTCCTGAAAACGTCCAAATCCTCGTAGAATTTGAGAGGCATGCCTACCTTGCTGACGCAATGCGCGGGACTTCTTTCACCGGGGCATGTTTGGAAAAATCTTTCCTGTAACCACCAAGGATGTCCTTCTGGATTTTCCGAACCTCCTTTAGACCCTTGCCATCCGCATAAGCCTTGACAACTATCCAGATCCATCTCCTCACCTTTAAACTCTCGGATACGTAATTGTGTCATTATAGGAAAAAACCGTAACTTTACCGAATTGAGGTTATTATTGAGATCGAGACCGATATGATAGAACATCTTGAAGAGCTAAAAAAGAATATTGTCCGCAGCGGAGGCATCACCCCGGGCGATATCCGCCAGCTGCGCGACATTGTGTATACCGACGGCAAGGTCAATGACGAAGAGGCCAACTTCCTTTTTGCGCTCAAGAAGGAAATGGGCACCGTCGTCAGCCTGCCAGCCTGGGAAGATTTCTTCGTGAAGGCAATCTGCGACTATGTGCTCGAAGACGACCGCTCCCCGAAAACCGTGGATGAGAGAGAAGCCAGATGGCTAGTCGAGATGATAGGGGAGGACAGCAAGATCGACGATGTCGAGGAAAGGCTCCTCAAGGAAATAAAGGCGAAGGCAAAGCATTTCCCGGACAACCTCCAGGAAATCCAGAAGCACACAAGCATCTCGAAAAGACTTGGCAAGGCAATCCTGCGGATCCTGTGCGGCAACACCATGACAGCCAGGTCATTCCAGATGGGAATGTCGAAGACCGGCGAGCGCAAGCCCAATCCGTTCTACATCAAGAGCTCCGACGATGACGAAGACCATTAGAAAGACGGGCCTGTCATCTGAGCAGGTCCTCAGCAGCCGCGCCAGATACGGCGAAAATATCCTGACACCCGCGAAAAGGCGTCCGCTCTGGATGCGTTTCATGGACAAGTTCAAGGACCCTCTCATAGCCATTCTCATAGTTGCAGGCATAGCCTCGCTGGGAATCGCGTTCTATGAGTATTTCGGCCTGGACGAACCATGGAGCGCATTTGCCGAACCATTGGGTATCCTCATAGCCATCCTCCTGTCCACCGTTCTCTCGTTCATATTCGAAGTGAAGGCAGACAAGGAATTTTCCATCCTCAACCAGGTGAACGATGACGAACAAGTCATTGTCATCCGGGACGGGCGGCACCAGAAGATAAGGAAAAGGGATGTCGTCGTAGGGGACCTGGTGGCAATCCAGACGGGAGACGAGATCCCGGCGGACGGAACACTCTGCAATGCAGTGATGCTGCGCATGGACGAGTCCACGCTTACAGGAGAGCCCTCGTGCATGAAATCCACAGATCCTGAGGCGTTTTCAAAGGAAGACACCTACCCGACGGACCAGGTGCTGCGAGGCACGAAAGTCCTGGACGGGCATGGCGAATACGAAGTCACCGCAGTCGGAGACAAGACGGAATATGGACATGTCTACCAGAATGCGCAGATAGACAATGGAGTACGGACTCCGCTGAACGAGCAGCTCGACAGGCTCGGACACCTGATAAGCGTCGCCAGCTATGTTCTTGCATTCCTCATCATCGTCGGAAGGGTGCTCGAATATTTCATCACCTACAGCGGCCCCGTGGACTGGACCTATGCCATCTCATACTTCCTGCAGTCGATAATGATTGCGGTCACAATCATCGTCGTAGCAGTTCCCGAAGGCCTGCCCATGGCCGTGACCCTCAGCCTTGCATACAGCATGCGCAGGATGCTCAAGACGAACAACCTCGTGCGGAAGATGCATGCCTGCGAGACCATGGGAGCCGCGACCGTGATATGCACCGACAAGACCGGCACCCTGACGCAGAACCGCATGAGCGTCAGGGAGATGCACCTTATTGGCGACGATATCCCGGAGGAAAGACTGTTCGAAAACATAGCCCTCAATTCGACGGCCATAGTGGAAAAGAACGAGAGCAGTCAGTCCGGATACGAAGTCATCGGCAATCCGACAGAAGGCGCTATGCTTCTTTGGCTGGAGCAGAGCAAGATCGTGGATTACAGGGCACTCCGCGAGAACTGGGAGAAGCAGGAGGAAGTCCCGTTCACAACCGAGAAGAAATACATGGCCACGGTGGCCGCCAACCCGGAAAACGGGAAAAGGTATCTATACCTCAAGGGCGCGCCGGAGATCATCTATAAATACTGCAAGCCGGTATCTGACGAAGAGGCACTGAAGGATAAGCTCCGCTCATATCAGGAGAAGGCCATGCGAGTCCTGGGCTTCGCCTACAAGGAGCTGAAGGAGGACGAGCATCCGATAGCGAACGGCGAACTGACTGCCGATGACCTCGAATTCATAGCCCTGTCGGCAATCTCCGACCCTGTGCGTGAGGATGTTCCGGCAGCAGTCAAGGAATGCCTGGACGCAGGCATAAAGGTCAAGATAATCACCGGTGACAATGCTCTCACGGCCAGGGAGATAGGCCGTCAGATCGGCATCTGGACGGATGAGGATACGGAGGCAAACGAACTCACCGGCCCGGAGGTCGCCGCCATGTCGGATGATGAACTGACAGCCAGGATTGAGCCCGTCAAGATAATAGCCAGGGCAAGGCCGACAGACAAAGAGAGAATCGTCAAGGCCCTCCAGGCAAACAATGAAGTAGTCGCAGTTACCGGCGACGGCACCAATGACGCTCCCGCCCTGAACGCAGCCCACGTAGGCCTTTCCATGGGTGACGGGACCTCGGTAGCCAAGGAAGCGAGCGACATAACCA
>CAYTXA010000073.1:7787-9987 GCA_964440865.1 uncultured Muribaculaceae bacterium
CGGCAGGGCTGTTCTCTGGGGAAGGTCCCTATACCAGAATATCCAGAGATTCATCCTGTTCCAGATGACCGTGAACGTTGCCGCCTGCCTGGTCGTGCTCGCCGGCGTGTTCATGGGCGTACAGTCTCCGCTCACGGTCACCCAGATGCTCTGGGTCAACCTCATTATGGACACATTCGCAGCTATGGCCCTGGCTTCGCTCCCTCCGGAAAAGAGGCTGATGAAGGAGAAGCCCCGGGACAGGAACTCGTTCATAATCAACAGGAAAATAATGAACGGGATACTGTTTATGGGCGGGGCCATGTGCGTGATGATGATAGGTCTCAACTGGCTGCTGGAACATACGACCGTCGAGTTCGGCTCGAAATGGCTGCACTTGCCGATAGGGGACAAGAATCTGCTGTCCAACTATGAGCTTAGCCTCTTCTTCACCATCTTCGTATTCATGCAGTTCTGGAACCTGTTCAATGCCAAGGCTTTCGGCTCGGATGATTCCGCCTGGAAGCTGAAAGACTGCGGCAGTTTCAAGTTCATTGTTGCGCTAATCTTCTTCGGCCAGATCCTTATCGTGTACATCGGCGGGGAGTTCTTCAACGTCGAGCCGCTGGATATGATAGACCTGGTTTCCATCATCGCTGCCACGTCAGTCATTATGATCGGCGGGGAAGTGGTCAGGTTTGTCGCGCGTTCGCGAAAACGTTGATTCTAACTCACACAATCAATTCCAAAATTTTCTCAACTTTTTTGGAATTGAATCCAAAAAAGTTACCTTTGCGCATCAAACATATGCCATGATACCAAGGACACTCGAATTTACACTGCGTTCCCGCATCGGAGGACGCAAGTCCATAATTGTAATGGGTCCCCGCCAGGTGGGGAAATCAACTCTTCTACACGAGATTTTCGATTCCAACCCCGATGCGCTCTGGATAGACGCGGATGATATCGGAGAGCAGGCCCGCTTCGAGGATGCCTCCTCCGAGGTAATTCGTTCCATAGTCGGCAAGCACAAGATTCTCATCATAGATGAGGCCCAGAACCTCTCAAACGCCGGCCTAACGCTTAAGCGGATAACAGACTATTTGCCAGATGTTCAACTTGTGGCAACCGGCAGTTCTTCATTCGAGCTGGCAGACAAAATAAAAGAGGCGCTCACCGGACGTAAGCGCGAATACAAACTTTACCCCCTATCATTCTCTGAGGTGGCAGCACAGACGAACATCCTCAAGGAACGTTCCATGCTCGAACACCGGCTGGTCTATGGCTATTACCCTGATGTCGTCATGAACCCCGGTGATGAGAGGCAGGTACTCTCCGAACTAGCCAGCGACTATCTGTACAAAGACATCCTCAAACTCGAAGGTATCAAAAAGACAGACAGTCTCGTGAGGCTTCTGCGTGCCCTGGCATTGCAGATTGGCAATCTCGTATCCTACAATGAGGTGGCTCAGACGTGCGGTCTTGACTCCAAGTCCGTGGAGAAATACATTGATGTCCTAGAGAAGAGTTTCATAGTTTTCCGTCTGGGGAGTTTTTCACGGAACCTACGTAACGAGCTCAAAAAGAGCCGCAAAATCTACTTCTACGACCTTGGCATTCGCAATGCTGTGCTGAACAACTACGCTCCTTTTGGCGGTCGCACCGACAAGGAACGCGGCGGACTGTGGGAGAATTTCCTCCTCGTCGAGCGCATGAAGAAGAACGAATACGCCGCCCGACCGGCAAATCTCTATTTCTGGCGTACAAAGGAAAAGAAGGAAATCGACTACATAGAAGAATACGACGGCGTACTTCACTCATACGAATTCAAGCTATATCAGAACAAGGACAGCTCCGCAAAATCCATCTTCATGCAAGCCTATCCCGATTCCACCCACGAAATTATCAACAAGGATAACTTCACGGGATTCATTTAACGCAATCACACTCTGCCAAAGCAAGTTCCCTTCCGGGAACGTATCCATTCTTGTCGGAGAACTGCTCGATGATACTTCTTGTGTATGCTGGAAGATAGCATTCAATTGCTTTCAGGGCAATCGGATTTCCTTCCTCGTCATACTCGAATTCCAGATTCAAGTCATCTGACATTCCGAAACATGACATTTGTACAAACTGACCCCCAGGAACAGTTGCCTTGGTGACGGCTTTCCTGATGATGCTGTTGAGAAATTCCGATGACAGATTGATTGTGGATAGATCA